>JAYYFM010000008.1:0-2003 GCA_036158745.1 Thermoplasmatota archaeon | reverse complement strand
TCAACCAGTCCGTCGTTGTCACTGTCGAAGGTACCATCGCCTGCAACGACTGGGTTTAATGTCCAGGTCTGAGCAGAAATGTTCCATGCAGTGAACAGCAACTCCAGGCCATCAATGATGCCGTCTCCGTCCGTATCGACGTTGTTCGGGTCACCTGTTGGACCCGTGAGGTTGTATTGATCCGAGGTCATGTAGGTGCCAAAGGAATACGTTGTGGACGCTGAAGGCCATTGTTGGAACGCATAGGCCGAACCAAGTGTGGTGACAAACCATTGAGGTGAGGAACGATTGGAGTTCGTTTCCGATAGACTCGAGTCAATGAGGTTGTATTCTTCCCAGTTGGTCATGCCATCATCGTCGGCATCCAACCATCGATCGCTCGGTTGCAACGGATTGAGTGTCCATTCATCATCAATAACGTTCCATCGTGCAAACCAAATTTCCCAACCATCCGGCATTCCATCATCATCGGAATCCGCACTGAACGGATCCGTCGAGCCCTTTTCAATCGGAATTTGGCCCGCAAGAATCGCACCGCTAGCTCGGGCTGCGAAGTCAGCCTCTGGCAGTCCGAAGTCCGAGATGTTGTCAAACAAGTCTGTCGTGAAACCATTTGGTAATTCGATACTATCCAATGTTTGATTGTCCAAGAAGAGACCCGAACGAATGTGATATTCAAGATAGTTGACAAACATCTCATTCTGTGTGAGTACACCATCCTTGTTGACGTCGTACCCATCACCATCAGGATTTTCAAACAAATCCGAACCGTTCAACGGGTTGACACCGATGCGAAGTGGTGACCATGTACATTGACCATCGGCTTCCCAACCGTCTGGGAGGCTGTCACCATCTGAATCAACGAGATTTGGATCTGGGACAGACCATGTTGCAACAGATTCTGG
The DNA here is from genome assembly GCA_036158745.1 of Thermoplasmatota archaeon. Classification (GTDB taxonomy): domain Archaea; phylum Thermoplasmatota; class Poseidoniia; order Poseidoniales; family Poseidoniaceae; genus MGIIa-L2. Next base: position 1,098 of record JAYYFM010000008.1, on the reverse strand, counting down.
CGACTCGCCGAACTCTTCGAATAAATCACCCTGGAGACCGGCCTCGCGAACCAGCGACCATTGATATTCACACAAATTGGCCAATCCATCTTGATCAGCGTCCCATGACGCATCGTCTGCACGCGTCGGATCGAGCGACCAGTTGTTCCCACCGGTAAATGAAGTGCCAACCCATCGTCGGTGTTCAATCTCCCACCCATCAGGCATGCCGTCTCCGTCTGTGTCCAACACCGTTGGGTCTGTGCCTACATCGATAGAGTTCAGGCTGCTGTAGGTCGTCCTTGCTTGTTCACCCAAGGTTTCGTCACAGGTGTACACCAGTTGTGGTGTGTAGTAACAGTCGAAATTTGTTTCACTGAGGAAGTAACCAAAGTATTCAGCACCATCCATCAAACCATCCATGTCAGAATCGCTCTGATTGGGCATCGTGGAATTGTAGCCGTCTGCAGTTCGTGCAATGTAGCGATATTCCTCGAGGTTGGTCCACCAGCGATCGAGTTTATCGCCTCCATTCAGCCGGAGTCCATCGACATCTCCATCGAGAAGTGCATCCCATGGATCGGTTGGGTCCAACCCGTAGGCAAGTTCCCATCCATCCGGCATTCCGTCACTGTCTGAATCGTTTGCACCCGGGTCCATAAGTTCCAAATTTGCGAATCGACCAGGTGCTGATGCACCAAGAATGTAGGTTTCTCCGTCTCGTTCCATCATGCCAATGGAGGCGATTTCACCGGGCATTTCGGAATTGGATTGCAGACCATAGACATCAAGATAATTCCCTGCGAGAACCCACAAGCCGTCGGACGATCCGACAAGGATTTCGTTGCCCGTCGGGTAAATTGAATGAATGTTATTGGATTTTGCAAGTTCGTCAGCATCGCCACCAGGGTGCTCAAGTAGGCCACCAAACGACATGTCGTTCAATTCCAGATTCAAACGATGCAATCCAGAAGGAGTCCCGATCCAAAGTGCGGTAGGATTTTGCGCATTTGGACCATCAAGAACGAGGGCTTGTACCTCTGCTGGATTACCGGTTGCACCAAGATTGAGCGTTCTCAGGTCGTCGATCTTGTTTGCAATGTTTGATGGATTCGGGTC
>JAYYFM010000007.1:0-14702 GCA_036158745.1 Thermoplasmatota archaeon | reverse complement strand
ACGACTACGATGGTGTGAGCAATGAACAAAGCGATGATACTACGCTTGAGGCTGAGCCTGCGTTTGAGTGGGTTCATCATTCTGATGGGTACCATTACAAGAAACTCAGCAATGGGGCATTCGAACCAACGGCCTATGTCAAGAACGCTGACGGTTCGTATTCGATATATGTCTAATCGAAGAGCGTGCGTAACGGTCGAATGAGTTGCGGACCTTGTGCCGTTGTTTTATTCACTTCTCGATCGACTGGATGCACTTCGATGGTGATGCCCGAGGAGGGTTGTTGAGAATCTTTCAACCACGAATCTGCTTCCATTTCATTGACGATGACGGGCATTCGGTTGTGGATGTGCTGAATCTCTGGAATCGATTCTTGAGTAAGTATTGTGAAGGTATTCAACGATTGTTCTCCTTCTCCCCAATGTTCGTAAATTCCGGCCATGAGAAAGACATCTTGATTTGTGACTGAGTGATAGAACGGAACTTTTCCTCTCGGCGTTGTCTTCCATTCGTACCATCCGTTTGCAGGAACAAGGCAGCGACGTTGACGATAACCTTCTCGAAACATTGGTTTCGAATCGATTGTTTCGACTCTGGCATTGATCGGTTCCATCGTGCTTATTTTGCTCCAAGAAGGACGAAGGCCCCATTGCATTGAGGTGATAGCAAGCTTGTCCGAATCATAATGGATGACGGGTGTTTTGTCCTGTGGACAGATGTTGTAGTTTGGTTCGATGACAGGCTGTTCAATATCGGTTGTCATTTCAGGCCATTGGTCGCCTTGAAATGCGAATCGGCCACACATGTCGTTCATCACACAGGGTCAATAATCACAGATTTGAGCGCTTCAACATCGAATTCAGCACCGTTCAGTGGTACGAGAAGTTCAAATGTTTGAGAGATTGCTGGGTCTATTTCTCCAAAGCAACCAACCCATTCTTCACCGACAAGGACCCGAGCCGCACGTCCAGCGAGCCATGGGCCCTCGTTGTCTGGAAGTGCCTCGATGGTGACGTTTTCAGCACCAATGTCGCGCAAGAATGCTTGGATTCGACCTCGAATTGCTGCAAAGCCTCCACTGCGTTCAGCGGTCAGGAACGCCAATCTGCTCATGTTGGTGTGATCTCGAACGACCGTTCCAAGTTCGTACACAGATTGTGGCAGGTCATGGTGGCGATTCGAAGCAAGTAAACGGAGAAGACCTGGGAGAAGGAAATGGCGCATCATGGTGTGCTCAATGGTGATTGGATTCGTAATACGCGTAATTGCATTGAATGGTTTCCAACGCATCCTGTCGAATTGGTCCCCATCATTGGAGAGCGTGAGCGATTGAATCTGCATGAAGCCCATGCCTTGCATCGAGGTTCGGATTCTTCTTCGAAGGTGATCGTCCGGTCGAGGCAGTGCGTTCATTGGTGCTTTTGGAACGTCTGTACCCAAATCCTCGTACCCGTGTCCAATCGCCAAATCCTCGACAAGATCCACAGGATGCAGGAGATCGAAACGCCACCGAGGCATGTCAAAGCCAAGCATGTCTTCATCTTCGCCTGCGTGCTGCATAGTCCCATCGTCACTGATTTCTTCTGCAGTAGCTGGTGAACGACCAGTGTAGCGGCCACCCATTCGAATCATCGCATTCGAAAGTTCATCTTCGGTCATGTCTCGTCCAAGAATGGTCTTAACGAGGCGCTCAGGAACTCGATGGTGAACTGGCGACCAATTCGGAAGTGTCTCCGTTTGACCTTTGCAATCGGTCAAGGCAATTGTTTCGATGGTCCCACCACGCTCTTTGGCTTGAAGTGCGACAAGCATTAGACACGATTCACAGGCTCGGCGATCCCATCCAGTCACATCGATGAAAAGGTCACGGGTCGATGATTGAACGGTCGTGTGTGCTCCATTGATAATCGGTGGGAACGAAAGAACGGAACCGTTCGCATCTTCAATGACGGGCACCATTTCCATGCCTTCCAACAAATGAGCATAATCGACGCCTTTTGGATGCGATGAGAGAATCTCATCAATGGTCATTGAATTCTCCATGGCTAAAGGAACAAACGAGTGGTTTCGATCAACAGCCTTCACTGTGAACGGTGGGTGAAGCGTTGACAAGTCGTGCACCCCAATGCTTGCACGTCGGCGTCCTCGGCCGAGAGCGAAGTGGAGTTTCTCTTGGTGGTCCATCAACTGCTTGATGAAGGCGTCCATTTCATCATCACTCTCCATCTCGAGTCCACGAACAACTGCCCCTAGAATTACTGGTCGGATGTTTGCAAGTTCGGCTTCAACCGTCATGGCGATGCCACTCTCATTCAACGATTCGTCTTGGAGTGTGACTTGATTGTGGAGAAATCCTCGCATGGCAAGACTAAGCGTTTCTGCACTGAGAAGGTCCGGTCGATTTGGGAAAATCTCGATGTCGAGGGTTTCCTCATCGCAGCGGTCAATGTCTGTGCCGAGTAAGGGAAGACGATGATCGACGTCGTTAACATCGTGCTGACATCCGTGTTTGGAAAGCAGGGATGAGAGCAGATTTTGGTCAACAGATATGGTTGGCATTTCTTCACCTCACCGCGCAAACCAATGCGGTAGTGGTCGTTCATAGCCGACCATGCGCAAACCACTGATGGCAGCTGTGTCGTAATCGAGGGCACGAAGATGCGCCCGTTGAACTTGATCGATGGACTCAAGTCCGAGCGTACGGAGGATACGCATCATATCAATGGAAAGGCCTTGAAGCCAGAACTCCATATCTTCTCTCTCAAGGACGGGTGGTTGTGTGACCACAAATTGTGCACCAGCACATCGGGCGACAATAATATCATGCGCATCGCATGTAAATCCAAATTCAAGAGCGGCTGTGGTCTCTGTTGCCTCAAGATTGGTTTTGACAGAACGACCAATGATTGGCAATGTTGCAGCTTCTGGAACTCCAGTTCCATCTTCAATTCGTGACACAGCAACCTGAATGTTGTGATAAACAGCACGCTTGTGATGTGCCTGGATTCTTGAAATTCCTTGACAAGACAAAACGGGCGCTTCAGGTGTGAGCAACGTGCGGAGGACAACAAGCAAGCCGTCGAGTTCCTCGTCGGTCATTGAAGGGAGGCTGTCAAAGTCCAAGCAAGCACCTGCGACAGAACCTGAATACGCTGGAAGGTTGACCAGGCTTCGCAGGTTCAGGTGTAGAATGTCGATTGGTCGTGGTTGTTCTTCAACAAGGAATGGTTGTGTTTGAATGTACGATAAACGCCCTGTTGAATTGGCTTCGACAGCCAAAACGCTCCCATCGGGGACGTACGGTAAAACAGGGAGTGGGAGGAGGATTGGTAGTGCATCTTCGTCCGCCCCATGAATGAGCGCAGCAGTATCAACATCGTGATTTTCGATCAGAGGTGCTTCATCCATTGGAGTGATGGCAATACTTGAGAGATCACCTGAGGAAACGGTCGAACCATCGATATGATATTCGATGCTGTTGTTTGACTCGAGGCAAAATGCATCGTTGCTGAGTGTCATGCCGTGAGTCTCAATCATCGAGTTGATATCCTTCAACTCTTTTGAGGTCAAAGGACGAAGTTGCGTTCCTTGCGGTGGTGTTGGACAACGTCCTTCGATGATGACCATGCCACCTTTCATACCACATCCCGCGTTGTTCCCAACATCGCCTTGAACGACGATAATACCACCCGTCATGCCGTTTCCTATGCGTTGGCCAACATCACCTTTGACGATAATCAACCCATCGTTCATGAACATGCCCAGGTCATCGCCACTCCCATCTTGCCCGGTGATGCTTCCACCTTGCATCATGAATCCTGCACAACGGCCAATGTATCCTGATGCTGAGAGTTTGCTTCCTTGGTTGTAGGCACCAAAGAATGATCCAGACTCTCCTTCGATATCAAACGAGCCTCCGATACCGAACGAACTGGTCCATGAGCCGAGTTTTCCTAGCGCACGGATTCTGGCTCCCTCAGGCATAGCAGGACACAATCCAATCTCACCGTTCTTTGGAACTTCTTCACCGGAACCGGTCCAGCCAATTCGGAGCAGAGCATTTTGTTCTACAGCCGCTTGGAGTCGTGGAAGGAACTTTGCGTTGATGCTCATGGAGCGTTCAAAAAAAACTCCCCGTCCCGCCAAGATTCAAAGGTGGCCGCTGTCCGTCAAATAACCTCTCCTTGAGGATGTCTTGAAACATGAATTCGCATTGGATTGATGCGGCACGAACTGTTTATGGATGTTCAGCCTTGCCACGCCATTGAGCAGTATGGTCGTTAAGGTCGCAATCAACGGATATGGGACAATCGGAAAGCGTGTCGCTGATGCGATTGATGCACAAGACGATATGGAAATTATTGGCGTTACAAAAACAAGGCCATCCTTCGGTTGTGACCTCGCTGTTCGGAAAGGATATCCTCTGTACTGCACGTACGATGCAGAAGACAAAATTGCTGCATTTGGTCCTGCGGGGTACGACTGCAAAGGGGGTTTGACCGATTTGCTCTCTGTCGCCGATATCGTTGTCGATTGTTCGCCAGGAAAAGTTGGTGCCCAAAACAAAGAACTCTACCAAAAGGCCGGTGTTAAGTGGATTTTTCAGGGTGGCGAAAAGCACGCTATGACCGGAATGTCCTACACGTCAAGTGGTAATCACTCAGAAAATATGAACGTTGAAGGGACTCGCGTTGTTTCATGCAATACGACCGGTCTTTCGAGAACATTGGTTCCCTTGCTTCATGCATGTGGTTCCCTCTCGGTCGAGTGTACGATGATTCGCAGAGCTGCTGACCCCGGAGATTCCAGCAAAGGGCCAATCAATGCCATCAAGCCTGTCCTCAAGGTACCAAGTCATCATGGCCCTGATGTCATGACCATTCGCCCAGAAATTGAGATTAACTCACTGGCTGTTGCTGTTCCAACGACCATCATGCACGTTCATGCCATCGTTGCTACGTTGCCAGAAGGACACGGAATGACTACAGAATCCGTTCTTGAATTGTGGTCACAACAGCCTCGTGTGTTGATCATGAACGGTGCTGAAACAGGCATTACGACCACGGCTGAAGTCATGGAATTCTCGAGAGATATCGGCCGCAAGTGGGGCGATTTGCACGAAATCTTTGTCTGGGAGGATGGGGTCAAACTTGATGGAAATACACTGTACTACTTCCAAGCCATCCACCAAGAGTCGGATGTCATTCCTGAGAACGTTGACGCGATTCGAGCACTCATGGGACTTGAAACCGATTGGAAAGTATCGGTGAAAAAGACCGACGATGCTATTGCTGTGTACAATGGATTGTAGTCAAAAAAGGCGCATCCTCAAAAACCCAATCGGGGTCGGATAACCATGCCTCTTCGCCGCAGGTGTTTTCTCCTGCTGTCCATCTTCCTCCTTTCTTTGGCATTTCCGATGGCATCATCGTCACCGAAGACCATTGCAGAAACAGAGGTTGCCGAGTCTTTTGATTCGAATTGGATGCCACTTCAACCGATATCCACCCGCTCCGTTGCTATCAAAACAGTTGACTCAACGATACGCCTTGCAGGTTTCTCATTCGATCCCCAATTCACCGATTTGAGTTACCTCAATTCTGCTTGGGGCGCTTCATTTTCTACATCGCTTTATCTTGTTCAACTCCAACTCAACGATGCATCCATCATGAACGGGTTTGAGGATGCATACGACATTGAAGTCATTGAACGCCAAAGTCAGGGCGTTTACATCGTACGTGTGCACGATGCATCGCAGATTGCATCAATTTCATCGGACGATGACGTTCGCTGGATGGGAGCTTATGCACCATACATGCGTACAACAAACGATGCAATAGGTGCACACCTTGTTCAAATTACCGTTGCTGGAGACATTGCATCTTCGAACGTAGCCACGCTTACAACTCACCTTGTCCAAAACGGTGCTTCCTCTTCATGGTGTTCGATGGATATGTGCGAAGCTGTTTTCGAGCATGGCCTCAATGCGCACGAACTACGACGAATCGCTGCACATGACGATGTCCTCTTTGTCGCAAAAGCCTACGATCTCCAACTCCACAACAACCTGGCAGCCACAGAAGTCGGTGCTGTTGCCATCCGAGCAACATCCTCGCTAGGGCTCGACGGTTCTGGTGAGACGATTGCTGTCATGGACACTGGCTTGGACAACGACCATCCAGATGTCCTCGGTCGCATCGCTGCGATCAACACGCAATACGGGCTCGATTCTTCCCCTGTTGACAGCAACAGCGGACACGGGACTCACATTGTCATGACAGTTTTGGGTGACGGCAGCGGAGATGCATCGACAACCGGTATCGCACCTGAAGCCAATCTCGTGATGTATGCTCTCGAACACGACCCAACAGGTTACTTTGGACGTCAAGGCTCCATCTATGACCTCCTTTCAGATGCTGAACTCAAAACCGCACGAATTGCTGTCAATGCTTGGGGTTCGAACGGAAACTTCGGATTCTATACCGCAGATTCACGATCTGCTGACCAGTATGTTTCAAACAATCAATACTTGCTTCCTATCTTTTCGGTGGGTGATAACGGTGCCTCAGGTGCATCAAAAGTGACTGCCCCGGGTACGGCAAAGAACGTTCTCTCCATTGGTTCAAGCAACAACGGCAGTGTCAGTGCTTCCTCATCGCAGGGACCCACGCTCGATGGGAGAATCAAGCCCGATCTTGTTGCTCCCGGAGAAGGCATCTGTTCAGCAAGGGCTGAAGAAGCAAAGAGCGTTATCGGCTCGGTATGCGCAACAGGAACACATAGCAATACCCGCTCGATGTACATGGAGTTGAGCGGAACATCGCAAGCAACTGCAGTGGCCAGTGGTTCCGCAGCGCTCGCACGTGAGTACCTCCGTGAGGTTGCTGGAATCAACAAGCCCTCCGCAAGCCTGATCAAAGCAACCCTTGTGAACGGAGCTGAAGACCTCGGAACGCCCGATATTCCAAACAGCAACGAAGGCTGGGGACAAATCGATCTCGAAAACAGTCTTGCTCCATCGTACGGTGGGGCCGATTTGGACGTGTTCCACGATGACGCTCGCGAACTTCGTGCAGGATTTTCAATGCTGTATTCCTTCGACATGGATGCATCAAAAGGTGTCGATCTCACGCTTGCTTGGAGCGATGTTGAAGGGAGTGCCAATGCACCTCAATCCGAATCTCGACTCATGAACGACCTTGATCTCGTTCTTCGAGCACCGGATGGAACAACCTACCTTGGTAACAACTTCGTTAACGGGGCTTCGGTATCAGGTGGTTCTTCTGACAATCTCAACAACATCGAACGCATACGTCTTCCAGCTGGCACAAGCACGCAAACTGGTGAATGGATGATTATGGTCGAACATCGAGGTGGAAGCAGCCAACGATTCAGTGTTGTCTTGGCTGCTGACGCGACATTGATTCCTAAAGCTGATTTAACGACATTTGGAAACAGTATTCTTCCATCTTCCTACACGCCGCTTGTCGGAGACTTGGTCTCAGTTTCTCTCGCTTGGCACAACCAAGGCACGCTTGCCTCGGGTGCATATCGAATCCAAGTAGAAGATGTGACAGAAGGTTCCATTCTCTATGATTCAAATCGTTCTTCACTCGAAGGCGGTGAGCTCGATTCCGTTTCGTTCTTCACCCAATTCAGTACGACGGGAATCCACACGCTGCGACTCTCTCTCGATACGAACAACCAGGTCCCTGAGTTGAACGACGGCGTGAGTGGTACTGACAACAACGTGCTCGACGTAAACATCGAGGTAACTGCCCAAGGTCTTAGGGTTGTTTTCCTACAGGATGATGGTACGATTCCTCAATCAACGGCTGACAGAAATGCGGCTGCAACTGTTGCAATGGACGTTCGAAATGAAACAGGCCTCTCGCTTCCATTTGTTGTCATGCACGAGGGTACTGGTGAACGCCCTGTCAGTTTGACAGTCTCAGGTGTCCAAGAACCAGACCTGATTTATCCTGCGATTCTCAACAGCCCAGAAGATCAATGGTCTCGGACAGTGAACGAATCCGGACCATTCACATTGAGCGGCCAAGGAACTGAAAACGACACAGTGTATCTCCAATTGGAATTGGAAGATCTTTCTGCAGCTCTTGATGGTTCGACAGAACGATTTGCTCGTGCTGGAACCTTCGTTGTTGACGTGACCGCTCGCTACCAAAATCAGCCGACAGTATCACACACGCAACGACTGACCTTCACCATCGAGCAAGTCGACTCGGTTGATGTTGTTCCATCAGGAACCGTAGGTGTACAAGCACAACCTGGTGGAAGTACTGGCTTCTCGATCGGTGTGCGAAATACTGGTAACTCAGCAGCACAATACACGATGTCGTGCACATCGGCTTCACAATGGCAAATTATGCTCGGAAACTCCAATTCCTCCACATTGGAGTTTGAACCACTGAACATTCTGCAAGATCTGTCGATGGATGTGAATGTGTTTGTTCCGAGTGTTTCGAATGGCCAACCGGCAGCAGGTTCCATCGATCAAATCACATGTGTTGTGACGTCATCGACAGACCCAACGTTAAACCATGTCGAAGTGGTTAATGTTGCAGTTGCGGAATTACGTTCTTTCAAATCCGATCTTTACGGTCCGTCCGGTGCCATTGGTCCAGGTGCACTGGCAGCGCCCGTCTATGCGAACACAGGAGATGTCGTCTACTACAACCACACCATCAGCAACAATGGAAACACAGAGATGGGCTTCACAGTAACGCTTGAGAGAGGCAACCCTTCGTGGGCTGCTCAAATGTCGTATCTTGATCAAACGAGTTCAACCAACCTCAACTTGAACTTACAAGCCGGACAATCTGCAGATGTACAATTGATGCTTCTTGTTCCTGAAACTGCCCGAGAGGGGAACTCAAACACCTACACGCTACGTGTCGAACACAGTGCCCAGTCGTTCACACTCAACACAACATCTCTGGTCGTATCTGACAACCTCGATGTTCAACTCGAGCAAACAGAAGAAGGAATCATTTCTGCAGCGATTGGTGAAAATTTCACATTCGTTGAACTCAATGTTCTCAATACAGGCAATGCTGATCTTAACTTGGAATGGAGTTATGGGCTTGCTCCGGATGGATGGACTGTCAACTATGCTAATCCACCATCCTTTGTTGGCGTTCTGTCTCAAGCCAATGTTGTTGTGGCCATACTTCCACCGAATCAAACTGATGCGGGCACTGGCTTCGACCTCCCACTCTATGTCAATGCAAGCAACAATGGTCGTTACGTTACGAGCGAGTTGATTCTCAGAGTTGAAGTACCACAAAGCGATTACGCAGGCATATCAACCGATGCATCTTCTGCCCCGTTGCTTTTCATCCCACGTGACGGTTCTGCAAAGCAAACCTTCACCCTCGTTAACGAAGGTAACCAACCACTGAGCGGTACACTAGGTGCTGAAGTACGCGACTCTGAAGGCATGGTGCTCTTGGATCGAAAGGTTACCGTGTCTCCGTCATCCATCACCGATCTCGGCGTTGGTCAAAGCATCGATGTTGTCGGCAAGGTCATGCCTGATTCAGATGCGAAGGACGGTCGTTATCAACTCGTTATTGTGTTCACATCCGATTCAAACGTCGTTGTTGAATTTGCAGCAGATACGAGCGTGAGTACTCAACAATCGTCTGGTGGGCTGCTCAACATGTCACCTTGGATTGCTTATCCATTACTGGCAGCAGTAGCTGTTGTCATGGTTATCGGAGCTCGTCGCCTCAAATCCTCTGCCAAAGTAAAGGACTCAAGTACAGATCTTGTGTCTCCTGATGCTCATACAAATCCAGACCATCTCGGCACACGACGTGATGAAGCCCTTGACATCAGCCACTCTGTGAACGATATGGCATCTGGCGAAGTCTCACAGGATGAAATAGCTGCTGCACTCGCTCAATCGATGGATATGCCTGTTCCAATGGCATCGGCACCTGCGGGTTTACCTCCTGCTGGTCTCCCTCCTGCAGGTCGTCCTCCCGCTGGCATACCGCCTGCCGGTCTGCCTCCTGCTGGACTGCCACCTGCTGGACTGCCACCTGCTGGACTCCCACCATCTCCAGTTAAGGAAGTCCCGCCGTTGCGAACTGGTCCGCCATTACCTCCAGGAGGTCTTCCTAACGGATGGACCATGGAGCAATGGCAACACTATGGTGAGCAGTATCTCCAGCGCATGGGCTTGAAGTGATACGTTCAAATGGATGATACAAAACGTTGGTCCATGCTCAACATAGTTTTGTTTGGTCCACCTGGTGCTGGAAAAGGAACGCAAGCCCAACGTATGATGGATGCGACTGGTCTGCCGCAGGTTTCAACGGGCGATATGTTACGTGCTGCAGTAAAGGCTCAAACAAACGTCGGTCTGGAAGCGAAGAAGTACATGGATGCAGGAGCACTTGTACCGGATCAAGTCATCATTGATCTCATTAAGGATCGAATGAAAGAGGATGATGCGCAGGATGGCGTCATGTTCGACGGATTTCCTCGAACCGTTCCCCAAGCAGAAGCACTCGCTGAAATCGTTGATGTTTCGATTGTTCTTGCAATCGATGTTCCAGACGAACGTATCGTGGAGAGAATCTGCGGTCGTTTTAGTTGCGGCAATTGCGGCGTCGTCTATCACGATTCATTCAACCCACTACCAGAATCTGGTTGTGCTTGTGGAGCCTTTTCCGAGAAACGCCGTGCAGATGATACAGAAGCAACAGTCGTTGCACGATTGAAAGCTTATCACGAACAAACAGCACCTCTTGCAGCATTCTACGAAGATGCAGGGTTGTTCACAGTCGTTGATGGTGATAGAGACATCGATTTGATCACAACCGATTTGCTCAACGCACTCGAGTGAGGTTGAGCACATGGGTCGTCGACGACAACGTCTGAAGGACAAGCGAAGGCAACATGCTTTGCAATCCCGAGACCATCTTCTTTCGATGCTCTGTGATGTAAAGAAAAACCCAGTAGAGCATCGCAGGACGTATGCACGACATCTGTTCAAAATATCTCGTCGACATCGCATCAGGTTCACACGTGAAGCAAAGCAAGTCGTTTGCCGCAAATGCTCATCCTTATTGGTTCAAGGATCAACTGCTCGAATACGTTTGCGAAATGGCTTGAAGATTCACAGCTGTCTTACATGCGGGCATGTATCTCGCATCCCTTATTCGTCGTCAGAGGAGGTACCAGCTTGAAAATCCCAGATTCGATTTTACGTCAGGCAAAAGACGCCTCGTTGCCCGTGACGATGCGAATTGGGAAATCAGGCCTTACGGATGCCGTCGTCGTGGAACTGGATGGGCAACTCTCGTCGAGAACATTGGTAAAAGCAAAAGTCAACCGTGGCTTGTTCCCACGAGAAGAAATGAAGCGAGTTTGGGCTCATCTTGCACACGAAACGTCGAGTCAGATCGTCTTTGCGCGTGGAAACGTGGCTGTGTTTTGGAAGAATTAATTCAAACACCAACCCAACGCTCAATAAGGTCATGTTGGTCCAAATAGCATGGGCGGTAGTCTTCTTTTCTCGCGGCGACATCCAGCACAATTGATTGCACTTCTCTCTTTGGTTGTCGTCGGTACGATGTATTTCGTACAAAGCGGCTTCGCTGCAGGCGGTGGAGATGGGATCAATCTCGACATCAACGTCAAAGACGGGATGGAGAAGCAAGCCGTCTTTGTCGGACTAGGCATACTCTTGTTCGTTTATGCGCTTATCATCACTGAAGTCGTTCACCGAACACTCGCTGCGGCACTTGGTGGGCTTCTTGCTGTTGTCGCTCTGAACTTTTACTCCGTTGAAGATACACTCAGTCTCAAAGCAGTAACGACCATGATCGATTGGGAAACCATCGGACTCCTTCTAGGAATGATGGTTATGGTTGGTGTTATTTCGCACACGGGTGTCTTCGAATGGTTCGCAGTGCAAGCGTACAAGAAAAGCGGTGGTGAAATCTGGACACTTGTTGTTATTCTCTGTGCAGTTACGGCTGTTTTGTCGGCATTTTTGGACAACGTTACAACCATGCTTCTGCTTACCCCTGTCACAATTCAGATTGCGAAAGTACTCGATATCAAACCGATACCGATTCTGATTTCAGAGGTGCTGTTCTCGAACATCGGTGGTGCAGCCACCATGATTGGGGATCCTCCGAACATCATGATTGGATCTGCTATGTCTCCTTCTGCGATTGAAGGAAACAAAGATGCTGATATCGCAGCACTCGCATCAGATGGAGTCACATTCAACGACTTCATCATCGAGATGGCACCTGGTATCCTGCTGACAATCGTTCCATCCTTTATGCTCATTCGCTGGTTGTACAAAGACGAATTCAGTGGCCGACGTGATCGAGACATCACAGAACTTGAGCGTCAATATGCCATCAAGGACATGAAGGGACTCAAGGTAAGCGGCACCATTCTCTGTCTGGTAATTGTTGGATTCTTCCTCCATCCCGTTGTTCACATAGCCGTTTCTTGGATCGCATTGGGTGGGGCTGTCATCATGCTTCTCGCTACAAACCCACACGAACTCGAAGAGCCACTGGAACACGTTGAATGGACTACTCTGCTTTTCTTTGCTGGTCTGTTTGTATTGGTTCACTCATTGCAGTACATGGGTGTTATCGACTACATCGGAAGCTTTGTTGAGAAGGGTATCGAATCGTTTAGTGAAGAGTACAGACTTGCTGCTGCTGTCGTGATTATTCTATGGGTTTCTGCCATTGCATCCGCCTTCATTGACAACATTCCCTACACTGCAACAATGATTCCAATCATCCTCTCGCTTTCTGTTCAACTCGAACTTGATCTTGGACCATTGATTTGGGCACTTGCCTTTGGCGCTTGTCTTGGAGGTAACGGTACTCTAATCGGTGCTTCAGCGAACGTTGTTACCGCAGGACTCTCCGAAGAAGCAGGCTATCCTATCTCCTTCAACGAATTCTTCAAGGCAGGTTTCCCTGTCATGCTTCTCTCGACGTTTATTGTCACCTTCTACATGGTGCTTGTCTACGTCGTCGGTGGCGAAGATGGTGGCACAACATGGAAGATTGCTCTCACCTGTATTGCACTCATTGGAATCATTGCTCAATATTCTCGAGGTCGCGCCAAAGGAAAGTCGCCTGCTGAAGCCTTGGTTGACGATGACGCAGAAGAAATCATCTCCGCCATTAAGTCGGTGGTTATCTCCTCTAGTAAAGCAGACACGGCCCTTGATGCTGAAGAGTAGACCCGCCAAGGCGTTGGATTGAAGAACCTGAACCCGAAGGGGCAACGGGGTCACCATGAACGAATGCGGGGTCTGCGGTATTCTGTATCTCGCAGGTGGTTCCTGTCCTGCTTGTGGTTCGCAAATTCAAAAGAAGTCTCAGGATTTCCAAGACGCAGAAATGGTTCTTCCTACAGAAGTGCCTGGTTTGGACGAGGCTGCTGACGCTTGGTATGATTTGGAAGGTATGGAACGTCCAGTTGAGGAAAAAGAAACTGAACCAACATCCTCCCTTCCATTTGGCTTTGGTGGTGAATCGTTGACCAACGTGTCACGTCTGCCGTTTGGAATCGGAAGCCATCGTGATGGAATACCATTCGATGTCGAGCATAGCTCCGAAACACTCGAAGAAGAGCCTGACCCTGGATACCCTGTTGTTTTTGCTCAAGAGAATGTGGTTGAGTCAGAAAACACTGCCTCTTTTTCAGAGCCAGAAAGCGATGAATCTGAAGAGGCTGTTCCTTTACTTCCCGAAGTAGTTACTCCAGTCGAAAAAGAGGTTACTCCAACACCTGAGCCTGTTCGAATTACTGCTATTCCAATCATGGAGGCTACGGTTCCTGAGACAATCCCAGCGATTCCTCTCGACACAACCTCCAACGAAGGAATCTTCGCACAGGACGACGATGTGATCGAGGTTGTCTTCTCAGACTTGGAAGATACTGTCGTGCATGTCGACCATGGAGTTGATGATTCCTTTGCTCAGCCGCTAGTTGTCGAATATGCGGAAAAAACATTCACTCCATTCGATCTCCACCCTGCACGAGCGATGACCGTTCAGGCAGCCAACGATGAATCTCTCAAAGCACTTGTCGAGGGTGGATTTGTCTCCATCGGACAAGGCGATTGGCGTAGCGCTGCCCGTTCTTTCCAAAGAGTTCTGGCGAGTGTTCCCGGAGATGTTGGTGCGATGAACAACTATGGAATTGCGTTATTGCAAGTCGCCACGACAATGCAGGAGTCTGCCGATCCTGTTGATGTCTCCAATGCGGCTACACAGTTTGAAGCAGCTATTCTCTCTCTGAGAGAGGCAGTTCGTGCCAACACCGGTCATCCTGAACCACTGTACAATCTCGCTCAGGCACTCCTCCTCAGTGGACGTGAAGAGAAGGCTCTCGGGCTTGTTGAGATGGCTCCAGACACTGAGAAATCCAAATCCCACTTTGTCAATCTACACGCAGCCATTTTGGCCCAACTGGGACAGTATGGGGAAGCAAAAACAATGCTTGCATCGATACAAGGAGAGCCACTGGTTTCGCAAAATCTTCTGAAGTTACCATCATTATGACCAATTTGGGACTCTATGGTGCGATATGAAGCCAACTTAACATCCGATTTCTTCATATACGTGAGGCAGGTCGGAAGGTTGCTTAGCACCTCGGCAACTGCTGTCGGGGGAAGGGCTGAG
>JAYYFM010000006.1:0-15563 GCA_036158745.1 Thermoplasmatota archaeon | reverse complement strand
TTTAGTTTCAAATGGAGAGGTTCAAATTGGTGGCTCTGGAGGTCTGAACAATGTGGAGTTCTTCGTTCGATTTGCATTGCCACACGACCCACAGTGATGGCTCGCTTTCTGTCGAGGAACTTGCTGATGCTATGCAACAACAATCCGTCCGGGTTTGGTCACTCACCGATCATGATACAATTGCAGGATGGAATGAGGCAAAGGTTGCTGCTGCTCAACGCGGGATTGCGTTCGTTCCTGGTGTTGAACTGACATGCGATGTTGAATTGCCTTGGGATGAGGGTATCCTAGCCTCCAATGCTCGCCATCGACCCCCATCCTCATGGCATCTTCTCGCCTATTTCCCTTACGAACCGATTGCAGAGGGTCTGAAGAAATTCGAGGAATGGCTCGCACCACTTCACGAAGATCGAGTCCCTCGAATGCTCGAGATGATTGACAAGGTCAATGCCTTTGGCATGGCGATTGAGGCTGAAGATGTGATGTCTCGTGCAAAGGGCAGCGTTGGTCGCCCACATCTCGCTCTGGCCATGATGGATGCTGGTTATGTTGAATCGATGGATGAAGCATTCGAGAAGTGGCTTGGAGATGGAAGACCGTGCAATGTTGAACGTCCGAAACCATCGCTTGCAGAAGCAACAGCACTGGTTCATGCTGCAGGTGGAATTACTTCATTGGCGCATCCTCGGTACTATGGTGTTGATTATGAAGCATTGATTCAACATCTGAAAGCCTCGAACGTCGATGCCATCGAAGCATTTCATCGCAGTCATCCCGATGAAGACAAGCACCGTCTTTGGATGCTTGCTGAACAATATGGTCTTGGTGTAACCGTTGGATCTGATTTTCATTCCTTCAACGGTGGACATCGACCTGGGCATATGCCAGTCATCGTCAAGAGTTTGCCTGCGCTGATTTCATCGGCATGATTCGATGCAGCAACAGAGCGGTTTCAAACAGGAAAATGACTGGCAAGGAAACAAGGAACAGCGACAAAGGATCTGGTGGCGAGAATAGAGCTCCTATAACAAATGCTGCAAACCAAATGTGCTTGCGGTAGGCTGCTAAGGTTGGAGGTTCCACCAACCCGATACGTAATGCAAGCAGAGTGACAACAGGAGATTGGAATCCGATGGCGCTTGCTATGCACAAGTTCAGAATGAAACCGACATATGCCTCCAGTTTCCATTGCGTGGAAAGACCAGCTTGCTGTGCATCGTTGCTGAGGTATTCAAACAGCATCGGGGTCAGTAACTCCCACGCATAGAGAATGCCGCAAACCGCCAAAATCATACTCGATGCAATGGACAGAACGAATGAGAAACTCGGCTTAGGTGGGCTGAAATTCAACTCTCGAAACCGTTCAAGAACGAGTGGATGACGTGCACCACGTAGTGTTGTTTCTGTGAAAACAAGTAAGAGGGCTAGGAACAATCCGAAACTGGCTGAAAGTTGAATTTGAAGCATCAGGAATTCAACTGGCGATGTGACAATGACGCTGACGTCATCGGGCAATCGTTGATCCTCGATAAGCCACGTTACGATGCCTTTAGCAATTGGGAAACCAACAACCAATCCGGTAAGGAACAGTCCAACCAGTGCAGTTGCGCGCTTACGAAGGTAATTGCGTGCTGAATTCAGCAGTTGGCCGCCAGGTGAACCCATCAATTCAGAGACAGCGTCTTCCAATGATGAAGAGGACGCCATGGTCATCGGAGGTGTTCGTTCTACAAAAGTGAATGCTCACTCTTCTTCCCATGTGTGGGAAGGTCGAGAATCGTACCACGGTCGGCCATCGTTGTTCAATCGATACAATCGGTACACAACAAATCCAGTGATGTACAACGATGGAAGTGAGAGAGCAACAGCCTTTGTCATGGAGTTGTCTGAGTTTTCGTAATCGGATTCAACTTGAACTTCAAGCACTCCTTCATCACCAGGGTGATGGAAAAAGATGAATGTGTAGACCTTGGGTGAGTTGAGTTTCAAATCAATACTCTCGTTTGGCAACAATGTCGCTGTACAAGCCACCTGCTGAGTGCAGTGATACTCGGCCAAACCTTGCATCTCTGGCCAATCCACTCCGTAATCAGAGAAGCCACCTTCCGCTAGATTGACCGTGATGATAGCGTATTCGAGCGTTATCGACTCATCCATATTTTCAATTGTCGTCGTAATTGAGTACTTCGGACTCATTTCAGATAGAATATCTTGGACGGTGTCTCCTGGGCCAAGACGGAATGAGGCTTGGTCATCATTTGTTGCATCTTGGTAATTGATTGCGCCCATAATCGCAGCGAAGAGAATCAGTAGGATGGTGCCCTCGACCACCACGTGTTTTCGAACTTTTTCACGTGTTACGCCCTTGAAATAGGCGCCGTAATCGTTGCGTAACCTTGGTTGCACATGGTGGATGAACAAAGCTCCGATTCCTCCGACGATGATTCCGAGCGGAATGTCGATGATCCAGTGAATGCCAAGGTAGAGAATAGCGAAAATAAACACGATTGTGTTGATGAGAATGAACATGTGGTAACGATAATGCCGCCATTCTTTCAGTGTCTGACCGTTCGATTTGACGTGTAGATAATTCAGCATCAAGATTCCAAAAGGAATAGCTACGTGGAGTGAAGGAACGGCATTGTCAAGGGGGTCGTGTGTTGCGTAGAAGGTCGAATACCATCCATCATGGTACAACAAAGCATCCATGCCCGGAATCCAAGATGATGTTACCTCGACATTGAAGAAAAGGTAGTAAGGTACTGCGATGGCGTAAATCAAGAGATAATTCAGCGTGACCTTATCGGTCATATCACGGTCGCTTGTGTAAGCGAAATAGACCGTTGTAACATAGATCAGAAACAGATATACAAACAGGTAATGGAAGTTGAGGAATGCAGTGAATGCATCGTTTGAGAAAACAGTTTGAATCCAATGAACTGCATTTCCTTCAAGCCCATGGACAGTATCTGTCCAATGTCCAACACGGTGCTTGATTGGTTCGTTGAGTCCGTCAGTCAAATCTTTCCACTTGATGATGACGATGTATCCCATTGCGTGGAGATAGTATCTCTGCTTGTGGATTGTTTTGAACCACTGACCATATTTGAGTCGCGATTGTGTATCGTGCGAGGAGAATAGGTAACAAATTACCGGAGTCAGGAACAAAATCATGCTCATCATGACTGTCCAAGGACTCATATCTTGGCGCCATTGACTGCGGATTTAGAGGTTTATGTCCTCAGGACACGACTCGTTCAGTATTTGACCCGGTTCTATGGCACTGGACTTCAAGAACCACTACGAGTTGGTAATAACGAAGCCGATGTATCACCAAGCACCGGAAAACACGCTTGAGAGTCTCGTTCATGCCATGGAGTTGTTCGATGCCATCGAGTTTGATATCCGACTTACGAAGGACAATCACGTCGTAATTCACCACGATCGTACTGTTTCAATTGCTCCTTCGTTACGTAAGGGTCGTTCACCATTCGTCGAAGATTGGAATCTCGATGAGTTGCTCCAGCTTGGTTTTTGTTCCTTCGAAATGTTGCTTGAAGACGCCTCCATTCAACGTGCTGTCCAGGAGGAAGGCAAGGTTCTGGTGGTTGAATCGAAACGTCCAAGCCTCAAGGTGAAGCGAAGTGGAGGATGGTTTGCCACAAAGAAACATGACATCCATATGGGAGAGACGATGAGGCGTGCTGAACAACTCCTCGACCAATACGATGTGCCGAAGCATTCCACTGTTCATTACGCCTTTCACAAGACCATGGGCAATGCAACGAAGCTTGGAGGCATTCAGAGGAGTTGGTCTACGCTGCTGCCGACCATTCGACCGTTTGCAGGAAAGAAAACACATCGTGTCCTTGCTTTCCCAGAATACCTCAATACTTCCTTCTCCAAGTTGATGCGCAAGCATCAACACAATGGTTCCCCAATGATGCCATGCGCCGCGGAGTATGTTGTCTCTCCGACCAATATGGTACCTCTTGGTAAGACGGTTGGCCTCAAAGGAACGTCACTGAAGCAACTCACTGCAATACGCAAAGGCTTCCCAGTGTATCTTTGGCCAGTCAGTCCAAAAATCGAACATTCGGTTCTCAACGCTGGTCTTTCGGCTTTGACAGATTCGAGCGATCCAAACCTTACATGGCTCCCAAGTGACCATGCACGCTGGACGCGCCCTGCAACACATCCATTGGATGCATCTCAACAAGATCAACTGAACAATGCTACGAAAGACGATCACATTGACATTCTCAAGTCGCTCGAGAGCGAGGTCGTTCCTTGGATGGAGTGCGATGAATCGCGAAGACGAGAACTGCTTTCGTTCTGGAGAAAGAAATGGAATTGGTCAAAATCCGTTGATGAGCTGCTTGCCTATGAGGAAGACAAAGGCAGCATGCCTTGGGAAATCGTACGCATGATTGGCCATCGAGGTTCGGGCAAAACCAAGCGACCGGTTCTCTGATTATTCTTGTTCAAGGATTTCGAGCATGTGCTTTTTCGCATCATGTCGCAGGAAAGGACCATACAAGGTTGGTAATAGTGTTACACTCGAAACCATGGCAAGACTGATGGCTACGATGAAGACTTGACCGAACAATCGCAATGGAAGCAATCCAGAGAAGTTCAAGATGGCGAATCCACCGGCAGTGCTGATGGCAGCACCGAGCATTGCACGTCCTGTCGTTGCTGTTGTTTTCGAGGTCCATTGAGCGACCGTCTTTTCTGGATGCAGTTCAACTTCTTCCTCCAATCGAATCACGTAGTGTACTGCATAGTCAACACCCAACCCAAGCGCTAGAGCACCAATGGTAACCGTCTGAGAATTCAATTGATATCCTGCTAGACCCATGATGCCGTAAACCCACAAAACAACGGTGATCAAAGGAATCCAAATGACTCCACCGCGCAATACGGCTTGGGTCAGACTTTGTGTTCGAACGAATTGAATCAAAATCAAAACAAACAGAATCGTGAAGGCGACAATGGCGGTTGATGTAACTGCAGAAATCGCAACATCAGCACTGATCTGTGCAAGAATCAAAGCACGACCGCTGAGTTCCATCGTGAAGCTTCCATCAACCGTCGAGGCTGCATCTTGGAGCGCTTGCGAAAGACCTTCTTCGAAATCAACGGTTGCTTGCCAATCGAGCGTGTTTGCCTGGAACGAAATGATGGTCTGGCGACCATCGATGTAAAGAAGCGAATCGACGAGGTCTCTTCCTGTGGTGTTTTCAAGAAGATATGCTTCTAGTTCATCAAACCCTTCTTCCGTTGTCAGATTGTTAAGTAGGCCATCCAAGGTTGGATTCCTTCCACGTTCCGACTCCAAGGTGTCCCAAATTCCAGTAGGAACACCTGTCACACCGTCTGTACTGCTGAGTGTCGCAATGGCAGTGTTGTACGCTTCAATCCCTTTATCGGAGAGGATTTCACCCTCAAGAACAACATACAACGGTGTAGGACTGCTTTGGAATTCCTCGGCAATCATGAGGAAATCCTGAACTACTTCAAGCGAATCGTCGAATTGATCTGCTGTATCAAATCCAACCTCAAGGGAACTCATGCCGTACGCCATCGGGAGCGATAAAATCACAGCAACAAGAATGACAAGTGCTGGTTTGTTCTCCGCCATTTGTCCGATTCCTGCAGTCAGTTTCGTTTCGTTCATGGCTCCTGATTTTTTCAGAGGCAATGCCTTCGTCGGCAACGCCGTCATAAGTGCAGGTAGGAGCGAAATGCTGAGCACGTAGATGGCAAAGAGTCCGAGGGCGATGACCGTACCGAAGTTAACAAGGAACATTTGTGAGGAAAGCCTGAAGGAAAGGAAACCAACCATGTCCGTGAAGATGGCGATGACCAATGCAGCCGAGGTCAGTACTGCTCCGGATCGAATCGCTTTGAGCCGCAATTCAGTATCGAAATCCTTCATGGTCACACGGCCCTGAGGGTCTTCACGTTCCATCTCCTGTAGCACTTCTCGAATTCTCGTGACGACGTGAATTCCATAATCGACACCGATGGCTAACAGGAGAATCGGTATGCTGTTCATGGCTGCATTAAACGTGAGTCCGAAGACGCCAGCAGCACCATAGGTTGCCGCGATAGCGAGCATGGTCAAGCCGATGACGTATGCAGTATCTCGAACAGAACGGAATTTGATGTACAACAACACAGTCAAGAAAACCAAAGCGAGTGAGGTCAATATTCCGATTTCTTTACCGATGTTTGCACTTTGCTCGTATTGGAATGCTGAGAACGAGAAGACTCGAAGTTCATCGTCTCCTGTTTCATTCCGCATCTCAGCAATCGAAGCGTCTGTCCACTCGATAACGAGTTCTTGGACATCACCAATGATTTTTGCATCCTCGTAATTGACTGGGTCGGTTGAAACGACCAAGCTGATGAGAATTGGTCCATCGCTTTCCCATGGACTCGATTTATCGTCCGCAGGCATGGTTGAGATGATGTTGCTTCGGTGATCGATGTTCTGCAAACCAATGTATGTTCCCAGTGTGCCCTGAAGCGGACCTGTCGTTGCTGCAATTGCTCCACTTTCTGAAGGATTTGTACGGCTTTGTTGAAGCCCTTGAATTTGGCCGAGGAGCGCTCCGAGTTCAGCGCTAATCTTCAGATTATCATCCATTCGTTGTTGCCATTCTGTGACTTCACCAGGGTTCCAATCACGCAATTCTTGAGCAGTTGGTGCGAATGGTGCAGGAATGGCATCAACGGCGGCTTGCAGATCGCTGAGGGCGATGCTAAAGTTCTCTTCGCTTGCAACAGTAACGTTGGCAAGGTGCATGGAGAGTGCATCCCGCCATGGTTGCGTTGTGATTGGATCTTGAGTGTTCAGCCAAAAGAGTGCGGAACCCGCTGGACCGCTCGTAGCGCTTCCGCCGAAGAGAGGTTCTTGGTACTCAAGAAACCGTTCGTTGGTAGACAATTCGGCTTCGATGGTTGCAAACTGCTCCCATGTCGATGCTTGCTTCATGTCGCCATCTTCGATTTCGTCAATGATGCGAACGAAATCAAGTGAAGCCTGATACCGATCCTCAATTTCATACAGCAACTCAGTCGTATCGTTTTGAGGATAAAATGCGTCCTCACTGTTATCGAAATTGATGAACCTTGCCATCGAAGACAGGGCTAGGGTGATGATGATGATTGAAGCAATGGTTGCTTTCGGTCGTGCAACAGACAACGTTGTCAACGCATTGAATGGGTTTTCCATGGTTCAAAGCGCTCGACTTGATGTATAAATGGCTGTTCAAAAAATGAAACAAATCTTCTATGAATTTGAACACTCATTGATAAGTCCAGAGTGGAAATCACGAGCATGGACAATGCTCCCAAGTGGAAACGGGTTTGCAAATCATCAAAACTGAAGATGAACAAAGTCAAAGGGAAAGCCATTGGCACAAAAATGGTCCTCGTTATGCGAACTGAAGAAGGAATATTTGGTAGCAATGCACTATGCCGACACATGGCTTGGCCCATGCATTGGGGTGGGAAAATCAAAGATGGTTGCTTGCGATGTCCATTGCACCAAACGACCTACCATCCTGAGGATGGTTCGGTCAACGAATGGTCTCCTGCACATTATTTTCCAGCCTATGGACGATTCCTCGGCAAACTTCGAACACCCTCATCGTTGAAAATGTATGACGTGCGTGAACACGATGGCTACGTTGAAATTGATCTCAACTCGTAATCACTCAACGTGTCGAAGGACTTGGTCACGAGCAAAGTACTTTGGCCGGTAGATTGGAACTCCTTTCCCATTTCGAACGACAACCCGCTCATCGTAGATTTGTGCCCCAATGCCTGCAACTCTGGCCCAACCAAAGAAGGTCGTGTAGTAACTTGGGTCCTTGAGTCCAACATGGTGCAACAAAGCACCAGATGCGATGTCGACGTTGGCGTTTGGATTGGAGATTTTTGGATTTTCAGAGAGGACGCGTGGTGCAACTTCTCGTAGCGTGCGAATGACCTTGAAGTTCTCGTCATCAGGACAAATCTTCTCGCCGAGCGCAAATTGAACGGTGGCACGAGGGTCTTCTGCTCGAAGGACTGCGTGCCCAAAACCGAAGACTGGCCGGCCAGCTTCAAGCTCTCCACGAACGAATTGTTCCACTTCGACTGGATCGGATGTCCCGACACGTAGAACGAATTCCAAACATGATTGGTTGGCTCGACCATGAAGCGGGCCGCTGAGGGCGTTCATGGAGCTCGCCATAGCGGAGTACAATGTCGCATGTCCGCTTGCGACAGCCTTCCCTACAAATGTCGAGAGGTTGCCACCACCGTGATCCATGTGGAGAACGAGGTACACGGAGAGAACACGTGCCAACTTCTCTTGGTCAACATCGAGTTGCAGGGTGTGCGTGAATCGCTCGACCATCGACAAACTGGTATCGTCCGCAGGAATCTCATCGACTCGTCCCTCACGGTAACGGAAGAGGAGGCCCATCATGCGTGGCATTCGAGCGACAAGATTGAGGGCATCCTCTCTCCAATCCTTCTTGCAATCCCACATGCCGAGGGTTTGGATGCCTATGGCAAGCCAGTCCATGGGATGTCCATCGCGTGGAAGTGCTGAAAAAATAGGATGAAAATCGCCGGGAATGACTGCTCGCTGTGCAAGTTCTTGCTTGAACGCTGAGGATTCTTCAGGTGTTGGTAGTTGCTTGTTGTGGAGGAGATAAACAACGTCTTCAGGCTCCATTTCAGCGAGTTCTGCAATAGGGTAGCCACAATAATGGACGCCTTCATTTGGTGTGACAAAAGATGTTCGACAGGTTCCGACAGGAACGCCTCGCATTCCGATGTCAAGATGAGCTTCAGTCAAGTTGAGCAATTGCTCTGGCTTCTCTGTCACAGTCTCACCGTTGTAAGCCAACGCGGTCATTCGTATAAAGGAAAGGACGGAAAGGAATCCGTTTGGTGTGCGAAACTACACCGAATCAGGAATCTTGCCATACACGGAAACCTTGGGTTGATTGTCGATCAGCATGGACATGCAATCGAATCTCATCACCATTGATGAGAATTGCATCCTCCGCGGTCAGCCCAGGGCATGTTGCTTTCACTTGTTTCCATGAGCGCTTGCTGCGCAAATTTTCTGCCCACCAAGGGAAGGCCTTGCACTGCTGTGGACGTACCTGATAGATGCTGCATTGCTTTTTTTCGTCGAGGTAGATGCAAATGCCATCGGATTGATTCGAGCGGAGAACATAACGGCCATCGAGTGTCGTTGTACAATCCCTCTTCAGAAACGCCTTCACGCTCAATCCTGCATGGTTGGCGAGACGTTGCGCATCAGCACGCGACAGGTAGACAATACCTCCTGGTTCATCGCAACAGCGTCCACAATCCGGTTGACAAGAGAAGTGAACCCCGTCGGCCCACCAAGCACCTCTCATTCTTCTTCACCTAGAAGTCGAGTTGTTGGTCGAATCGTCGATAAGTGGGCGATTCGAATTTCTTCATCCTCCATATCGAAGGCTTCCATCGCATCTTCACTCACCAAACCGAGTTCGTGTTCAATCACTCTCAATTCATCGACGATGTCGATGAGTTCGTTGGCGTCTGCACGAGCCGTTCGTTCGAGAAGTTGTTCCATCTTGAGCTCGAGATGACGGAGACGAAGATCATCTCGAACCATCAATCGTTCACGCTCTGCAAGTGCTTCATCGATGGATGCATCAATTCCTGCGAGTACGTCTGCTGTGCGCTCAATGTCACGGCCACTGACGGTTCCCAATTGATGTGTAAGATGCCGGTCGCGTGAGTCTACATCAAGGACGGTTGGTGCTTCTGGCGTCAATTCATCCAGTGTTGTGCGAAGGTGCATTTCGAGCAAATCATTCGCACTTGAAAGATCTTCAGCCGACACTTCGGTTGGCTCCCAATCGTCCTCTTCCATCTCAAGATCCGTCGTATGAAGTTCGATTCCACCTGCATCGACTTCGGTGTAGACAACGTCTGTTGCTCGTTTGAAAATGTCTGAGGCTAAGGAGATGGATGGTTCTGGAATTGCAGCATTTCTTGTCATGGACTGCAACGAACGTCCCGTTAGAACTGTGATGACATCCTCTGGGTCGACGATGTTTTCTCCACGCTCATGTGCATCTTTCAGCATGGAAATGGCCGCTTCTACGCCTCTCCAGGATTGACCTGCGTGATTGAGAGCCTGCATGATGTGTGCATCCTCGAGGAGCATGCCGAGCAACGAAGTTTGATGCTTGATGTGCATGGCCAAGCTTGCCTCTGAGGCCGGTTGCACCGTTGAAGCCGACGCATTGCGCAACAATTCCCAGAGGCGTGAAGACGGCCAGTCATGTGGGAGTGTGCCCGAGGTGCAGAGGATGTGGACGCCGAGATTCAGCGCATGGTCAACGAGATGGCCAACAGTTTGTGCATGGTCTTCATGTGCAGCAATGAGATGAACATCGTCAATCAACAGCAAGACCGTCGTTGCGACCGCATCTTGCCAATCAATTGGCAATTGGCTTGCAGCAATTAGTTCGGTAGCACGAATGATTCGAACATCACCATCGAAATACCGCAGGGCGCTCTGCCCAGTTGCGTTGAGCAAGTGACTTTTTCCAACTTCATTTGCTCCGATGATGATGTGTGGATTGTGGCGCTCTCCCAAATGGTCGATGATCGATTCACAGACGCTTGTGGCTTGTTCGTTTTCCGGAGTCACCCTCCACTGTTTGAAGGTCTTACGTTGGCTTAATTCCAACCGTTGAGGCCATTGCGTCTGGCTGGACAACGTCGTCGAATGATGCAACCGTTCACCTTGCTTTGGAGCAGACATGGTTGTGGGAATTCGGTTGGATGGCATATTCCGTTGCTCATCGAGAATCGATGACCAAAGTGGTTGCCCCATTGAAGAGAACCCAATTTTGTCGCCCAAACTTCCCTCTGGGATTGAATCGTCGAAACTCCGTTCACGCAAATTTTTCATCCTTGAAACGGGGTGGGATTTTTCCAGTTCAATCGTAGGCTGGTAATCGATGTCCTCCCCAAGCACTTCTTGGCTGATGGCAGCCATCAGTGGTCGTTCATGAATTGGTTGGGATGGAACAAGTCGGCGCTCTGATGACAGGGATGCTGGTTTGTTCAGAAGTCGTCCAAGTTTGGACGGATTCTTTTTGTTTTGCTCGTGCTGAGGTTCAAGCCCTGCCCTTGCTTTTTGCAATGCGATGCGCAATCGATTGGTTTTCTCAATGCTCATGCATCGCCCTCCGGTTCGTGTTCGTTCGAAAACCGCTGTTTTGCTGATGCATGCTCACGGGCATGTGGAGATGTCTTTGGGTTGGATGGTTGATGCTTCGGTGTCGAAACGGTAACAGGTATATGTCCCGTTGGTTTAATCGGGGGGAATTGAGCGAGCCTTTTCCCTGCATTTGTTGTCGCTGCCTGATCGATACCTTTCGACGTAGGTGAAACTTTTGCGGGTGGGAATGCATGCTCCCTCGTTGAAGCAGTAGGGACAAATCGCCTACCTTTCTTTGAGTCAACCGCTTGGAAGTTGGGAACCGTTATGTCATATTTTGCAGCAGCATCCAAGGTATTTCCTTTGTTTAATGGTGGAGTGTGTTTTCGCCGTCGAACGATACGCTGCGGTATCCGAGGCTTACGTTCGAGAAGACGCTCCACTTGCTCGTCCATCGGTTCGAGTTCTTCGGTGAAAACTTCCTGCTCCTGGTCAGATTCGTTGGCCCATTCCATCATTTTCGATTGAAGTTCTTCATCCACCTTCATCGATTGATGTTCGACTGGCAATGGTTTAGCGGGCTGAGGAACGGTTTGCTCTACAGCAATGACTGGGTCGTGTGTGTTCTCCTCAAGGTGCTTTCCAAGTGCTGCCTCTTCTTCCTCATCGATTGTTTGGAAGTACGGATGTTCTGCTAGTATTTCGACATCCAACAACCACGATTGAAGTTGTTCTTTGCTCAAACGCGAACACTCGCGCTCCAATCGAGCTCGTTGCTGTGTTGAGAACGCCTCGAGATTGGTGGTAAGGATGAACACATTTCCATTCAAACGTGTCTGGTCGACAATGCTACGAATCATCTCAATGACCCTTTGTTCGCCGTGGATACCAGATAGGTACTCAATACCCTCCATGATCAAAGCACATTTTTTGTGCTGCTCAAAAAAGGCGTCCACTGTGATTCGAATTGATTCGAGCGATGGCTCAAGCGTACGCTCATGCTCCGTTTCAGATAGCCAACGATAGTGCTCCAATCCTGTCTTGAGATGATTCTCCATTCGAGGTGGCGACTGCCTTGAAAGAACAAGAAACGGTTCATTCAATTCCATCAATCGATGTGCGAGATGGAATGCATCGTCTGCTTCGATGCTATGTTCCAACCATACCTGACCACGTTGAAGCATACTTCCTTCTTTATTTCTCAAGCGTGCTTCACTGCGACGTCGTAATGCTTCAGGAACTGATACGCTCGGTTTGAGTTCAGGCAAGCGTTCCTCTCGCTCGATTTTTCGACGAGGTGTGCGGACGGAAGCCCACCACATTTCCTTTTTTTCCTCTTCTTTAGAACTGACCAATCGTGCGTCGGGGTATTGTGAGAGTGTGCTGATGTATGTTGCTTCACTCATTTCATGGAGGCTCATGGTTGCATCGAGCGTTGAAGCATCGGACTCAATTTCAAGAAGCGCTTCAATGCCCAAGCGGTTTTTGTCGGCATGATGGAAGGCTGCTGCGAGGGTTCCATCAAAGATGAGAAGATGACCAACACGCTCACCAACGTTTGGAATGTTACGAATAATCTGAATGGATCCATTTTGCTCTAGGGTCGCCAACTCTTGGGCAAGATGTCGCAGAACATCGACGCCACCGCGCCTAGTTTCCAGCACATCTCCGGGAATAAAATCCTCCAATTACCTCACCCCGCAAGATGGAACATTTGCTTTTATCTTTTGAAGTGTGTGTCCCTCGATGCCAAATGAGAAGCATTTCAATGGTCAATGCTTTCGGCCAACCATGGAGGCATCACCACTTTCTGAAAACGAAGCGGTTTTGCTCGAACAAGGGCGCCAAGATTTTGACAACGGTCGATTCTGGCATGCTCATGAAGCATGGGAAGATCTCTGGAATTCTCTCAAAGCACGTCATGCCCCGCAAGCTGAAATCCTCCTTGTCCAAGGATTGATTCAAACAGCGGCACTCCTCTACAATCATCAGCGAAGGAAGGTACGTGGAGTCACCAACCAATGGGCGAAATTGACGCCGAAACTTGAGCCATGGGACGTTGCTTGGGGTTTCGATATCGCACAACATGTTCGGAACATCTCTGTGTTTTTTCACGATGTTGATGAGTGGCAACAAACCTATGAAAACGTTCGGCTCCCTACAACCGATAAGGAGTGATGATGATGACGTTTGAAGACGGCCTCCCTGATCACTTCATTGTCTTTTCACAAACACCGAAAGCGCAAGAACACACTCGTCGAATCTTTGCTCGCTTCTGCATCTTTCTTCTCGTACCTCTCATTTGCATTCTCCTTGTTGGAACTTCTTTCCTCAGTCTCATCTTGTTCGGAGTGTTTGTTGTCATTCTTGTTATAGGCTGGAGCGAGTGGCAGCATTGGCAACGGATTCCATTCGCAGTCAACCCCTCGCATCCGATGATGGAACTTGATTCCATCAAACAAGCAGAAGTCATGATACGTCTGCAGGATGGGCGCTGGGTCGAGGCCGGAGAAAACCGATACAGGCTGATTCAGGACGATTTACTCTCAGGGTTCAACCTTGTAGCGTTGGATGAAGATTACACCATTTTCGGTTATTTCACAGAGGAGAAAACAATTGGTGCTCGTCTTCGAAGAACCATGGCCTTACTGAACCAATCTCTTGCTTTACGAGATGCGCACAACGAGGTCGAAGATGAGATTGAAGATGCTCGAAAACGAGAATCGATGGATTATGGATTGCTTGATCGTGATTGGCCAGAGGAAATGGAACTCGAGGATGCTGCAGGTCCAATCGCCAAGAAATTGATGCGTCAAGAATAGCCAATTCGTTGATGCATAGACGGGTGCATTGATAGCCTCAATGTTGCAGCATACCGTTATGGAACCTCACGTTCGTTGGTCTGAGGTGGTTTCACAACTCAAGCCAGAAGATGAAGATCTTCTGTTCGGAACCTCGTTGTCGCGTCGTTTTTCTCGTCTGCCTCTCTGGCTATCCCATCCAGCCAATATTGGAATGTTCTATGGGTTCCTCATCAGTTTGGCTCTGATTTTTCCATACATTCTGCGATACGATAGCGTCAATGAATCGTTCTCGAATTGGTTGATGTTTTCGGCTCTGTTCATGGCTGCATGTCTCGCGCTTGGATTTGCATCCTTGATCCTTGTTTCCTTTTCGAAAAGGATGCCAATGACGCCTCCACGAGTTATCCTCTATCCAATGCCATTTGTTGGCATTGCTCTGCTCGGTATGGATTATTCCAACGTCCTCGACATTCCAAGTGGGCTCTCATTGTTTGTACTCTTGCTTCCTGGTCCTGCATACGTGCACTTGTCCTGGGCTCCTCGTTGGCGCCTTCTCTGCATGATTGATGAGGGTGTCAACCCATTCGCTGGAGTCAAAACTTCCTCAGAGCCAATGGAAGATTCAGCAGACAACCTCGCTGGAGAAGACATCGAACTTTTGGAAGTTGTCGATGCGTTCGAATCCGAATAGAATTCAGATGATCCCTACTTTGGGCCCAATCGATTCCAACAGACGAAGAACATCGTCGAGATCGTCACGAGACAAACCAGCAGACATCTGTGTACGAATCCTGGCTTTATCTCGAGCGACCATCGGGAAGACAATCGCTCCGGCCATGACACCTTCCTGCTGGAGGTGAGTTGTCATCGCTTTCGCAGTTGAGGATTCACCACACATGATTGGAATGATCGGTGTCGTCGATACGCCCGTATCGAATCCGAGGGATTGCAATTCCTTGCGGAAGTAATTGGTGTTCTCCCATAGTTTTGCATGATGCTCTGGCTCTTCTATGAGCACTTCAATCGCTGCTTTTTGTGCGGCTGCAACGCCAGGAGGTTGTGAACCTGAGAGAAGCCACGAGCGGGAGTGATTCAATGCATGCGTTCGTGTCATTTCCGTTCCAGCGAGGATTCCTCCTTGAACGCCAAGTGCTTTTGAGAACGAACCGACTTCGAAGTCAACCTTGCCTTGAAGTTTGAAATGATCCACAATACCTCGACCACCTTCGCCAAGGACACCTTCTCCATGACAATCATCGACCAAAACCATCGCTCCAAATTCTTCAGCGAGTTTGTTCACTTCATCAAGTGGTGCATAATCGCCATCCATCGAGAAGACGCCATCTGTGATGATGAGTTTCCGATCTGCATCCTCATGCGCTCGAAGAACGGCTTCGAGCAGCTGCTCATCAACTATGCCAACGACAAGCTGCAGCTCTACTTCACGGACATTGCCGTGGCCGGGCTGACGCGCTTCTACCGCGACGAGATCCCGTGGCGCCTGCGCCGCGGCACCGACC
>JAYYFM010000005.1:0-16140 GCA_036158745.1 Thermoplasmatota archaeon | reverse complement strand
AATCTTCTTGTTGATGTCTGGCTCATCGACCCAGCAAGCTGTTGGTGATTGGAAGAAGGTTCTGTAGTAAACACGACGCATGTAGTAGCAGGTTCCACGGAATCCGAATGGAATCCAAAGAACAAGAATGGCCGCATTGACCCAACTTGGATGATCCCATTCATTGAGTCCAAACAAACTCCACTCGAGGATGTTTGGAGAGAAAATTGGAGAAACGACGGTCGAACCTTCGAGTTTGTAAGAAATGCTTTCTGGGAACAGAATCAATCGCCATGCAGTGTAGATGAGTGCAGCGGTGAGCGCAAGCCCCATCCAGAAGGGTTGTGCCCACCAATTGTCGATTCGATCGGTACGTCCGAGCCCGTTAATCACGGGGAGTTTGATGCCTTCTCCCATAGGTTCACATCCGCCTCTCAAGGAGGCTCATTCTAACCCAACAACTAGGGGTCTTTGAGGTTGGCCCTTCGTCCCCCTGCAGCGTTTGAAAGAAAACAAAACGCGTTTTGAACGATTAGACCAATTCGTCCCATCGAACTTCTGCTTCAACCATCTCGATTTCGTCAACATCCATCTGAGCAAGTTGCAGTTTTCCTGAGAGTTCGTCGTTGACAGCATGCCAGTAAGAATACGCTTCAATGACCCAAATTCCAGATTCTCGAGTACCATTGCCGCTTCCCTTGACGCCACCGAACGGAAGATGTGCTTCTGCACCGGTTGTGGAATTGTTGATTCCAGTCATTCCAGCTTTGATACCAGTCTTGAAGCGGTACGCTTCGAGTCGATCGTTGGTGTAGATCGCCGAAGACAATCCGTACGGACTTGCGTTGGCTAGGTGAAGAGCATGGTCAAAATCATCTGCCTTGACCAAGGTGATGGCAGGGCCAAACATTTCCTCATGGAAGCAACGCATGTCTTCAGTAACGCCAGCATAGACGTGTGGCCACATGAACACACCATCTTCAGCGGTTCCAATGAAACCGGATGGCTTGTTGTCCGAAGTGATTCGACCTTCGCCGTAGAGTTTGGTTGCCCCATCTTGTTCGCAGATTTGAATGACTTCAAGGAAATCCTTTGCGTACTTTTCAGAGAGCATCGAACCGTACAGAACGCCTTCATGCTCCAAGGAATCTCCTATGCGTGTCGAGTGGACCTTGTCCATCAATTTCGCAACGAATTCATCGTAGATGTCCTTGTGGATAATGAGGTTTCCAAGCGATGTGCAGCGTTGACCAGCGGTTCCGAAACCTGCCCAATAGGCTCCTTCAACAGCGTTCTCAAGGTTTGCAGATGGCATGATAACGAGTGGATTCTTTCCACCGAGTTCGAGTGAGCAAGAGACGAGGTTTCGCCCACAAACTTCGCCAATCATCTTTCCAACAGGTGTTGAACCGGTGAAGGAAATCTTGTTGACACGGCCTTCATCGACAGCATTGATGAGGTGTTGACCTGCACCGCTTCCCTTACCGTGGACGAGATTGATGACGCCATCCGGTAGGCCCGCTTGGTGCATGATTCGGGCGAGTGCAAACGAAAGCAGTGGAGAATCTTGAGGCGACTTCCAGACACAGGTGTTTCCGCACATGATGGCTGGAATCATCTTCCAGAACGGTACAGCGGATGGGAAGTTGCAAGCGTTGATGATTCCACAAACACCGAGCGGTCGTCGATAGGTGAACAATTCCTTGTCAGGTAACTCAGAGTTCACTGTTTGACCGTACAATCGTCGACCTTCGGATTGGAAGAAGAGACAGGTGTCGATTGCTTCTTGAATTTCTCCTCCACATTCTTTCAATGTCTTACCAATTTCTCGAGCTTGCAAGCGAACGAGATCGTCCTTGTGCTCCATCAACAATCGGCCCATGTTTCCAATGATTTGTCCACGAGTAGGTGCAGGCGTAGCAGACCAAGCAGGGAACGCGGCATGGGCGGCGTCTAGTGCAGCATCAACATCTGCTTTTGTCGACAGAGGAAACGCTCCAAGAACATCGCTCAGTAAAGCGGGGTTTCGGGATTCAAAGGTTGCACCATCGCTCGATTCAGCCAATTGACCGTTGATGATGTTGAACCCTTTGACGCTCGGGCGATTCTTTGGATTGTTGGCTTCGAGGAACGTTAAACCTGCTTCAAGTACATGGACCATGATGCAATCGAGTTCGATTCCCTCCATGAAGGCTACGATTCAATCGCATGAAAATTCATCGGGATTTTCGTAACTCATGGTTTTAGTACTCTCGGGACTTGGAAGATGTATGTCCGGCGAAGAAAACGAAGTATCCTTACGTGTAGCAAAAGCCATCCCATCCGACGTAGGCCACGGTCGAGCCCGAATCTCCGGTGAACATGGTCTTGACCTCAAGCCAGGTGATATTGTCGAAATCAAAGGTGAGAAGCGGTCAACAGCAGCCATTTACTGGCGAAGCCGCCCCGAAGATTCCAAAATGGACATTGTCCGAATTGATGGTATCATTCGAAAGAACGCAGGTGTGAGCTTAGGCGATCGTGTGACGATTGCGAAGGCTGAGGCAAAGGAGTGCACCAAACTGACACTCTCTCCAGTCATGGCCAACAAGCAGAAGGTCAAGTTTGGTCCAGGCATCGAAGGCTTCGCTCGACGAGGTCTCTCCAAGCGCCCTGTCATGGCCGGCGACCGTATCTTCATTCCAGGTATGACGCTGTTTGCTGAAGCGTTGCCATTCGCTGTGGTTCAAACAACGCCCAAAGGTATCGTCAAAGTCACCAGCGATACGGACATCATCATCAAGGACGAAGCGATTGACGACGAAGACGTTGGTCAATCGGAAGGCATCACCTACGAAGACGTTGGTGGCATCGGTCAACAATTGCAAAAGGTTCGTGAAATGATCGAGTTACCACTCAAGCATCCAGAGTTGTTCCGACGCCTTGGTATCGATCCACCGAAAGGTGTTCTTCTCCACGGGCCACCTGGCACTGGAAAGACCATGATTGCCAAGGCGGTTGCAACCGAGGTGAACGCTCACTTCAAAGCCATCAACGGTCCGGAAATCATCTCCAAGTATTACGGAGAGTCTGAAAAGCAACTCCGTGAAATCTTCGATGAAGCCAGCGAAAAGGCGCCAGCCATCATCTTCATCGACGAGATTGACTCGATCTGTCCAAAGCGGGAAGACGTCAGTGGCGAAGTCGAGCGACGTGTTGTTGCTCAAATGTTGACACTGCTCGACGGAATGCAAGGAAGAGACAACGTCGTTGTTATCGGTGCAACCAACCGCCGGGATGCACTCGACCCGGCACTCCGACGTGGTGGCCGTTTCGATCGAGAGATCGAGATTGGTGTCCCAGACCGTGAGGGTCGAAAGGAAATCATGGAAGTGCACACGCGTCAGATGCCAATCGCGGACGACTTCGAAGTCAATTGGGTGCTTGACAACACGTACGGATTTGTTGGAGCAGATCTTGCCGCACTTGTTCGTGAAGCTGCCATGAAGGCACTTCGAAGATACTTACCAGAGATCGACCTCGATGAGGAAACCATTCCTCCTGAAGTCCTTGAGAAGATGGAAGTTAGGATGACCGATTTCCGTGACGCCATTAAGGACATCGAGCCATCTGCTTTGCGTGAGATCTACGTCGAAGTTCCGGAAATTGCTTGGGACGAAGTCGGTGGACTTGACGAAGTCAAGGACCGACTCAAGGAATCGGTCGAGTGGCCGCTCACCAAGCCTGAGATTTTCGAACACTTCAACATCAAGCCACCACGAGGTATTGTTCTGTTCGGGGCACCAGGTACTGGAAAGACACTCCTCGCCAAGGCCATCGCCAACGAAGCGCAAGCCAATTTCATATCCATTAAGGGCCCTGAAATGATTTCCAAGTGGGTCGGTGAATCGGAGCGTGGTATTCGAGAGATTTTCAAGAAGGCCAAGCAATCCTCGCCGTCCATCATTTTCCTCGATGAGTTTGAGTCTATTGCAAGTATGCGAAATGCATCCAGTGGGGAAGGCAGTGACGTTGGCAACCGTGTTGTCAACCAACTTCTTGCCAGCATGGACGGTGTTGAATCCCTCGACGGTGTCATCGTTGTTGCCGCAACCAACCGTCCAGAGATGATCGACCCTGCTCTGTTGCGCAGCGGTCGATTTGAGCGTGTCTTGCACGTACCTCCGCCGGATGCTGCGGCTCGAGAAGCGATTTTCGACATCCATTCAACTGGCATGCCTCTCTCCAAGTTCTCCGTCAAGGATCTTCTTTCCAGTTTGGATGGATTCACGGGTGCGGACATCGAAGCAGTGTGCCGAGAAGCCGCCCTCATCGCCATGCGAGAAGACAAGAAGAAGGTCGCTAAGAAGCACTTCGATGAAGCCATCACGCGTGTTCGTCCAACGGTAACACCAGAGATGCTAGAGTACTACCAGAAGATGGAAACTCGATTGACATCAGGACTCTCCAACATCAAGCGAACACGTGATTACGGATTTGGCATTGAAACGATGTGAGCACGGAAACGGTCAAGTCCTTTCTGTACCGACCAATCGTCAAGGCGAAACCTATGACCTCCAGTTTTGGACAGGAAATGCTCGGACGCGTCGTCCAAGATAAGAAAGGAAAGGAACTTGGAACGCTCGCTGATTTGGTCATCGATGTTGCCAATGGAGAGATCTCTGAGCTTTTGATCCGTTGTGCAGAACACATCGATGCAAGCCGCCTCCCATTTCCCTCGAAAGACGGGTCCGTCGCCATTCCAAGCACCGAAGTGTCCTCGTTTGGTCACGTCATTATGCTCAAAATCTGATGAGCATTTTTGCAACAAAGTTGGACAACCTTCTAAACCGATGTGAAACCGTGTATGTATGAACGGTGTACTAGGGAGGTGATGAGTTGGCGGCCGAGCGAAGCAGAAATCTCAAGCGAATTGGGCTCCAATTTGCATTCTGGGCTGTTCTCGGCATTCTCCTCCTCACCATCCTTCAGAACTTCATCAACATCAGCCAAACCGACCAACTCTCTGCCTACGATGACGGTTGGGACGACATGTCTGCGTTCCGTGAGGACATCAAGGCCATGGGTGTTGAAACGAAATCCTTGGTCAGCAGCCCTCTCCTTCTTGCTGACATTGAAGATCCTCGAAACACAACGTTCATCATCGCTGGTGTTGAACGGGATACCCTCTCTTTCCCGCAATTTGATGAGGATGGATTCATCACCATAGCAACTGAAGACGGTTATTCACCCTCTGAAGTCGATGCGATTGTTGAATTCGTCGACAATGGCGGTACAGTCATCGTTCTGGAAGACTTTGGCTATGCTGGAAGCATTGGTGAAGCCTATGGTGTGCGCTATTCAGGCTACCAGCTCTACGATACAAACTACGTTTCTGAATTGGATTACAACTACATCTGGATGTGTGTCCAAGCAAGCCCATGTGGAATGAACGGAACAGAACTCGACCCTGCGACCATAGAGGAACACGAGCGTTGGTCTTCCGATGTTGGTGAACATCCATGCGCACAACTTGACGGTCAATCGATGACGCTCAGCGAAGCAGGTGTCTGTTCGCACCACTGGGTGAAGAGTGCAGGTGATCTTGGACGAATTGAATACAATGCTACCTACACGATGCTTCTCAACAACGTTACTGGGCTCGAAATTGTACCAGGCGTACGTGGCGCTCTCAAGGACGTCAGTGTCCGAGCCATCACCAGCAATCAAGCAACCGTTGACGTCAATGGAGATGGGGAGCTATGGGTCAGCAACGAGCAAACCAGTGAAACACCTGATTTGTGGGGACAATTCAACCTCTCCATTGAAGCATGTGCCTCTTCAAGTTGTGACCCTGAAGAAGGTGGACGTGTGTTCTTCGTAGCCGATGGAAGTGCGTTGATCAATGCTATTTACGATTACGAAGGCTTCAATGCTGGTGAATATGGAAAGACGGACAAGTTCATTCCTGCTAACGATAATCGAAAGTGGGCACTCGATGTTATCGCCGAATCCCTCATGAGCACACTGGAAGGAGAGGAAGGCCAACCTGCTGAGAAT
This sequence comes from Thermoplasmatota archaeon, assembly GCA_036158745.1. Lineage (GTDB taxonomy): Archaea > Thermoplasmatota > Poseidoniia > Poseidoniales > Poseidoniaceae > MGIIa-L2. The sequence goes on along the minus strand of JAYYFM010000005.1, from coordinate 10,122 downwards.
GCTATGGTGATTTTTGATGAAAGTCGTCACCCACAAAACGCAATCCTAGCAGATTCTTACAACACGGTTTACTTCCTTCTCGTCTACTTTACAGGAGAAGGTTTGGCCATGCTTGCCCTCTTCGTCGTTCTTTTCATTACGTTTGAAGCCGTCCTTCTCAAGAAGCGCGATCCAGAACCATGGCGCCACGTGTTCAGCATCATCTACTACGGATTTGGCGATGCCAATCGTTACACTTACTATGCAAAAACGGAGAAGATACGGCAGGTGTTCTTGTCGAAAGTTCGCAACCAAAATGGCTTGACGGTGGAAGAATTTCACGCTATGTCGGCGAAGGAACTGGTCGGCCTCATTCAAGATCCAGTGTTGGCAAAGTTCGCTATTGAGCCCGGAAAATATTCTCTTGAACAATCGGTCGCCTTGGTCAAACGAATCAAGGCATGGGGGCGAAGGTGAGCACCATGTGGACACGTAAAGCATCCTTCACCTTCACTGGCGGTATTGCACTTATTCTCATTGGGATGATGATCACCAACAACCAAATGATGATTCTTGGATTGACCCTCATCACATTCATCGTTGTCAACTCATGGGTCTCTGGACATGGTGATATCGAAGTACAACGCACACTCTCAGCAGACAACCTGTACAAGGGAGACGACCTCTACGTCGAACTCCTCGTCACCAATCGTTCAAATCGAAGAACTCAACTCCTCGATGTCTACGACAACATCCCACACGAGATGAAGCTTCGAAGTGGTTTGAACCAAATGCGTCTCAACCTACGTCCCGGAGAAAGCGCTCGAATTCGCTACGTTCTCCGCTGTCCTCTGCGTGGGCACTATTCGATTGGTCCCGTTTCACTGCGCGTGCGTAACACGTTCAACCTCGGTGTTGAAGACATGTACGTTGACCACCATTCCGACATCGTCATTTTCCCACAGATCAAGGAGGTCGAGGAAGCCTTCCTCCGTTCCCGTACACCGAAAATGTACACAGGTGCGACAACGCTTCGAACACCTGGTCAAGGGTCTGAATTCTACTCACTACGAGAGTATGTGCCCGGTGATCCGTTCAAGAACATCAACTGGAAGGCGTTTGCCCGCACAGGCGATTTGATGGTGAACGAGAAATGTCGTGATGCAGTTACCGACTTGTACATCCTTCTCGATTCGAGAGATGTGGCCAGAATTGGAACGGTTCTGAAGAATCCATTGGAGATGGGTACGGTCAGTGCTGCGAGTCTTGCAGCCTTTTTCCTAAAGCGTAGAGACAGTGTAGCACTTGGGATCTATGGCGATGGATTGGCCTATCTTCCACCAGATACTGGCGACAAGCAGTACTTCAAGATCCTCAGTTCTCTTGCTGGGGTCAAACCTGAAGGAAGCATGCCTCTCCAAGCTGTTACCAATTCACTCAGTGGTCGATTCAGTAGAGGTAGCCCTGTTTTCGTCATTTCCTCATGTGAGGGCGATGGTACCGTTCCAGCAGCCGTTCGTGACCTCGTTGGACGTGGTCATGAAGTGACCGTGCTCTCACCATCGAGCATCGACTTTGAGCGACTTGTCTCCCGTATTCCTCGCATGTCGTACGAAGTTCTCAAACTTGAACGACAGAATCGACTGACCACTTTGGCAGGTTCCGGAGCACAAGTCATTGATTGGATGCCTGACATGGACTTGTCGCAGGCGATCATGCAGGTAAGGGGGTATTAGATGGCAGGAGAAGTCGACCCACAGAGTGACGTCTCCTTGATGGGAGGGCGTGCTCGAACGCTTCACCTCAAAGCGTTGAGGAAACAGTGGCAAATCATTACACTGCAGATTGTTTCCACCATCGCTCTTGTTTGGATGTATCTCGAAGTTGTTTCAACATACGTCGTCAACAGCATCGACCATACGATGCTTTTCGCTTCACTTGAACAACTCGTTGGTGAAGTGCCGATTGGTGACTGGCTCATTGGTTCAGGTCGAACTGGACTGGCACGATTTTACGTTCCAATCGTCCTAGGACTGGGTCTTGGTGGTTCCATGGCGCTCCTAGCGTTCCAATCACCTCGTGTTCAACAACGCATCAAACTCGGTTTCATCATTACGCTCATGGTTCTCCTCGTCGGACGACTCGTCTTGACCTGGATTCCTTCCATGCTCTTCTCTTGGGACCTTCGTCCTCCAACCGAGAGTGAGCTGAAAACCTTGGAATGGCCATTATTGATGATTCTTTCACTTGTTATTCTCTTCATCTATCTCTTGCCTGTCATCATGGGTACTCGAGGCATCTGGGGTCTCTCACGCCGTTCCATCGGCTGGGCGATTGGATTCACGCTCCTCTTCTTGGCCATCCACGCCATCTTGACCTTCCCTCTCATCAAATCACAACTTGGCGACTGGGGCTCGAACCTCATCTCGCTTGAGTCCCAAGTGAGCGATCCAACGGTTGGAATCCTTGGATTTGATTTGGTTACACCAGAACAATTCTCGCTCATCATGATCGCCGTTCTCATCATGGTTTTCCAAGAATCAGGATTCGGTGTTATTCGTTATCTTGAGTATGCTTACAGGCTCCCAGAATCGTGCAAGCGCGACCCAGAATACGTCCGACAAATGGACAACGTCCTCAATGGTCACCTGCGACATACCGCTGGATTCTTGACTGTGACAGGCCTTGTCACAATGGTCGCTTTGGGATTCCACAGCGTCTTGCTTGAAGTGGTTCGGAATTCCACAGGAAGTCAATGGGCTGCTCAAGTTTCAGAATCGATTGAATTATCGCTAACGTATGGGTTGGTCATCTCTGCACTTCTGTTCCTCAGTTTGGTCGCACTCCTCCGCTTCTTTGTACCATGGCAACGTGTATGGGGTCTGATTGAATCGATGACCAACAATCAGCCTGAACCGGTCAAAGAAAAGGAATTCTGATTACTTTCTTGCACGCATCACCTGAATTGTGCGTCCGATTAGTTCATTGAGAATCAGCATGCTTAATGCGAGTCCAACCGATGCAAGCCATTGGTACCACATCACATCAATGGACGACCATAGAATCTGATTGAGGAAGACAAAACCGACCATCGATGCGAGGAATATCAGTTTCTCAAGGTACAATGGATAAGCAGAACCCTTGGATTCATTCCTACGCAGGAGTGTCTCAGACATCCTCTCACCTCAAAAGTCCAATTCAGACAGTTGGTCATGAAGTGCGTCCAAACGGGGGTCGCTCTTTGGTTCCTCCAACTTTGGAGTTCGAAGTTGTCGCTCCGCATCGAGGCGTGCGAGTTCTGCTTCGAGATCGGCTCGATCCTCCTGAATCGGTACGTTACGCGTTTCCACAACGTCTTCGGCTGAAGCCTCGGATTCTACAGGCGCTGGCATTTCTTCCCATTCATCGGACAGTTCGACGACAGGTTCAGCATCCAACGAGACGCTCTCTTCGACGACAAGCGTGGGCTGAATGTTTTCCATCATATCGTCCATCACCGGTGTTCGCTGTCCAACTGGGATGGCTGTGCGCTCGAATGGAAGGAAACCATCTCTTTGGAAATCCCACATAGCACCACGTGGAACGCCTTTTGTCAATCCTGACGCATCGATTTGTGTCAATAACTCCTCGAGTACTTGGGCCGTTTGTTCAAGAGCAATGGCTTCACCAGCATCCCGCTGGTCAGCTTCGAGATAGATGTCATCGAGGGCAACTCGAATCAAACGTCGTGTTTCAACTGCAACACTTGGTAAAGCTTCAGGACGCATACAGTTCATGCGCAATGCTTCGATTTCTTCTGGCGGTGCACCAAGATTTCCAAGTTGATCAAGGACATTCCGCATTCGTCGAAGCATGGTGATGGAGCGATCGTAATCTTCCAAAATGCCCTCGAGGTCAAGAATCAAGTGGCCTACTGTTTCACCGAGTTGATTCTCCAATCGCTGTTGAACCGACCATCGAGCGAGACCTCGTACTGCTCCAGCAGTTTGAGGAACTTGTCGTTCGAGGAGGGTCATGACTTCGCTGCTCAACAGATGTCGAGGTGTTGCTGCAATGTGGTCGACCGTTGATTGTACAACTTGAAGCGCACGTTCAACGGCTCGGTCAAGAAGCACAACGGAGTAGCCTAAGGTACGTGCGTGCTCGAGCCGATCGAGTACAGGACCAAGTCCACGGAATGAAGCATCATCGTTGAGCAGGGCTTGTGCCAGCGGTTCTTCGCTGAGCCGTGCACGTAGTCGCTCAGCTTCAGCAATATCAGCAACGGCTTCTTCATGAGCATCTGTTAATGCCTCAGCTCGAGCAATCAAACCAGAGAGTTCGGTCTCAGCATTTCCTCGGCGAGCTCCAAGATTACCAAGTTCAGTAAGGAGATCTTTTCGTTCTCCCATCAATTCTCGCATTTCAGAATGGAGTTGCATGCGACGTGCTTCATCCTCAGCAAGTCGTTGCCGCTCTTCCTCTGCTCTACGGCGACTGGCGAGTGTTTCGGCTTCGATCTGATCCAAGCGTGCTTGGGCAGCTCGAATCTTTTCTTCAGAAGCGTTGCTCTTCGATTGAGCACTTGCTTGTCGATCTCTGAGAGTTGTGATTTGTTCCTCAAGGGAACGTAATCGACGCTCCTCAAGTTCGATTTGCTCACGAATTGAGGAAAGTTGTTGTGCATTGGATTCCAAATCCGCTCGAGTGGTTGCCTCTTTGTTGGAGAGCGTTTCGAGTTCATCACGCAACGCTGCGCTACTTTCCGTATCGCCGAGGGCTTTTGCCAACTCAGCAGCACGTTCACTGAGTTGATGTTCAAGTTCACCAACCCTGCGAAGAAGGCGATCTGCGCGTTCTTCTGCCTGTTCCATACGAGTTTTCGATTCGGAGACTGTGACCTGAACGCGATTCAATTCATCGTTTTTGGATTGAATAGCATCGCTCTGTTCACCAGAAGATTGCTTCATGGCATCAAGACGAACCAATGCTTCAGTACGCTCCTTTTCAGCATCCTGAAGTTGACTCGTCAGACTTGCATTGGTCCGCATGAGTGTGTCTGCTCTTCGTTCGGATTCTTCGAGTCGTCGACGCAATCCAGCATCAACGCCTGCAAGTGGTGCTGCAGTTGGTAGAGCTTGCGCAGCCTCCTGTCCACCAACATCGATGCTCAGTTTCGACCGAATGACTCGTACATCGTCGAGACCAATTTCAAAGCCATACATGCTCATCAATCGATGCATCATGGACTCACGACGCTTTTCTGAACGGGTCCGAACCGTTGACAGCGAGTCAACAAACTGCTTGAGCGTGAATTCAGCAACATCGCCTGTTGACGATGAAACCATGGTACCTGATGCAAGTCGATGCAATTTGAGGACACGCTTGCTTTCTGTAAGTCCCTGCATAGCCTCTTCAAACGACTGGCCGTTCGCAGCCATGGCAATTGGAAGTCCATTGTTGAGAGCAAGTGATACTGCTTTGTCGCTTACTCCTGCCTTGAGATGCCCTGTTACCCGCTCTTCAAGAGCAGCAGAAAGCATGGACATGACCGCATCTGCACCACCTTTTCCTTCGCGTAGCACAAATCCATCAGGAAGCGTAGCAGAACCTTCGGCATAGGTTCCAATCTCACCATCGAGTTTCGCTGCAACATCCGTCAGCAACCGTGCATGGTTGGCATCGAGTTCGGTCCAGATGGCCAACACGATGGTGGAACTGGATGCAATGAGCAGTGAGGCATCACCCATGGAGAGGGATGCATAGCCATTGATATCTCCACCAAGCTTTGCTTGTTGAGCATTCATGGAATCGGAGAGTGTAGCAACGGTTGCAGAAAGCTCCTCCGCAGTTCCTGGCAAATCGCCCATGCTATCGATGAGAATTCCTTGATCTGCTGCAAGCGCACCTCGAACGTGCTCGTAATCGGAAAGTGCTTGAAGAACAGCAGAAATGTTTCTGGCGAACAATCGGTCTGTCAATGAACTGCTCGCTCCCAAGCCTTGCGTATCGGCTTGGAATTCGAAAGCCTCTGGAAGAAGAGATGCAAGTTCTGCAAGACCATGCATCGAACATGTTGATGCAACGAGCCGATGTTGATTCTTTTCAGCCTCTTCCAACGCATCTCGAGCGTCAGCGCCGCCGAGGAGTTTGGTAGCACTCGAACCTTCGCAGATCCAACCAACAATACGTCCAGCTCGCACCAAACGATGGCCGAACGGTGTTTTCCTGCGACCTACCCAGGTTGTGATGAAGCCATGTTCGAAGGGTTGGATGGCTCCTGAGGCTACATCCACTTCGTCATCAAATCGTTCAATATGCGGTAAATCAAACATCATATCACCTTGGTTTGCTGGGAATTCCATTCTCGTCGTAGACGTTCAAGTTCGTACTTCCAAACCCCTTTCTTGCCGTCTTTTCCTGAAAGATAAACGAACAAATCGCTATCGAAGTGATCGACGAGTGTCAACCTTCGTCCTTCCATCCAAACCTCAAACAGTGGACCGAGGTCGAGTTGTTCAGCGATTGAGCAACATATTGCCCATTCACTGCGCTGTTGTTCAACGGATTCTGGCCACTTCTTCGTGGTTTGGAGCGTGCTCCCAAATTGATCCATTAATCGAACATGGCGTACGCCGTCGAGTTCGAAAAGTTGAGGAAACAACGTGTTTAGCATGCTAGCCCAAACCCCTTGACAGCAACGTACCATTCAAGAACTTTGCCGAAACTCTTCCCCCGTAGGGGGATTTGGCAACGAAATTCAAAATTCCAACTGCGAATTTCCAAAGTGATATGCGCGGAGGCGTCATGAGAGCAGATTTTCCGCGTTCATAGCCCGGCCAGCGATATCGAATGGAGAAGAAAAATCCAATTGAAATTTTAAATATTCAATTGAAATTTTAATTTCTAATAAGGGTCCAATCGGAGGCGTTTAATGCAGGTATTGTGAGGAATCAACATGGCCGAGTCATCTCAGAGCCCATTTCAAGCCCCGGCTTGTGATGTCTGTGGCAAGGATGCAGTGGTTGAACAAGCCTACTCAGGACGTATCTTGTGTGGTTACCATCTCGAAAAATCGATTCGTAAGAAGGTGGCCAAGGAGCTCCGCAAGCAACTGCATCTCGACAAATCCAAACCAACAACGGTCTTTGTTGCCATCTCTGGTGGAAAAGACTCCGCAGTTCTGCTAACATTGCTCGTCGAATTGATCGGTATGCGTCGGGATGTTCGAATCGTTGCTGGTTGTGTCGATGAAGGCATTGATGGATACCGCCCACCATCGATGCAGTGTGCTATCGATTTGTGCGAAACACTCGGTGTTGAATTCATTTCAACAAGTTACGAACAGCTCGACTTCCATCAGATGGATGAGGTTGTGAAACGCCTACCAGTCGTTTCTGAATCGAACGAAGGTGTCTCAATGATGCCTTGTTCCTACTGTGGCGTTTTCCGTCGACAAGGGATTAATGCCTTGGCGCAACAAGTCGGAGCAGATGTGGTCGCTCTCGGCCACAACTTGGACGATATGGCCCAGACCGTTTTGATGAACATGACCAATGGGGACATCGACCGAACGCTGCGACTTGCTCCTCACACGGATGCTCCAGTGGATGGCTTGCCGCCGAGGATCGTTCCATTACGCTGGATTCCTGAACAAGAGATTCATCTTCTTGCCATGCACAAACAACTGCCACTTCATCATGAGGAGTGTCCTTACGCACAAGGTGCATTACGCTGGCGTTATCGAGACATCGTTGCCCAACTTGAGCAAGATGTACCTGGCACGAGGCATAGTTTGGTACGGATGTCGGACAACATCAAGCAAGTTGCTCGTGAAGGCACGCCTTCTGTTCATTCTCATCCAACAAAGTGCCAACGTTGTGGTTCGCCAACCTCTGGAGCGACATGCAAAGCATGCGACATGCGAGACCTTCTCGATGTTGATTTAGAGTAGGTTGCGAATCAACTCGTCCAAATCTTGTGGGCGCTGGCAGTAATGACAGCGTAACGTCAATGGGTCTGTCTTCGTCACCCTCAGTCGATGTGGTAAAGGTTCTCTTGGGTTCTGCGTAATGCAGTTTGAGAACGTACATCGAACAACGTTTCGCACTTCATCCCCAAGGTTCACATTCAATTTCTCTGCCACTGAGTATGCACGTATGATGGCGATGCTGGAGTCAGGAGCGACCAATGCCAAACGGTCGAGTTCAGATTGGGTCAACTCACGGTCTTCGACCTTGATGATGTCCTTCGATCCCATCTTCTTGGATGGGACATTCATTACAAGGGATACGGGGACAGATGTATCTCCAGAAAGACTGAGCAATTCCAAGACTTTCAGAGCTTGCCCGGATGGAATGTGATCAATGACCGTTCCATTCTTGATCGCAGTAACGCGTCGCATGTTGTGTTCATCAGCCATCAGGCATCACCTCCTGCAATCTCATCAGGGACTTCGATGTTCAAGAGCCGACATAGGAGAGCCATTCGAGCAACAACACCGTTGAAGGCTTGTTCAAAGTAGCGAGCGTGTCGAGTTGAATCGACGCTTGGATGAATTTCATCAACACGTGGAAGTGGGTGAAGAATGACCATCTCCGATTTGGCATTGTCAAGGTCACGTGCATGCAACTTGTAGGCGCCTGCAACCTTGGCATACTCGTCCTCATCAGCAAATCGTTCCTTTTGAATTCGGGTCATGTAGACAACGTCGGCTTGGTTGATGTTGCCAAGGAGGTCTTCGGTTTCCGTAACATCAGCACCGTGTTCGCGAAGGTCTTCAACAATCTCTGCGGGCATGCGCAACAATTCAGGCGATGCGAAGATCAAGCGGCAACCAAAGCGAACCAGTGCATGGGAAAGGCTGTGGACGGTACGACCGTATCGTAGATCCCCTGCAAGAATGACCGTCAATCCTTCAAGCGTTCCATGGGACTGCTGAATGGTGAACAAATCCAGCATGGTTTGTGTTGGGTGATGCCCGGCACCGTCCCCCCCGTTGAGAATAGGCACTCGTGCAGCATCTTGTGCATACCGAGCAGCACCTTGTCGAGGATGGCGCATAGCAATAATGTCGGTATACCCATCGACCATCTGGATGGTGTCAAACAATGTTTCTCCTTTCACAACAGAGGACGTTTTGACATCGCCGAGGTTGACAACATCGCCACCGAGTCGCTTCATGGCTGTCTCGAAAGACATCCGAGTACGCGTGCTTGGCTCAAAGAACAGGTTGCCGAGGATCTTTCCTTGCAATAGTGGGAGGTAGGTCTCACCACGTGCAACGGGCAAAAGTCGCTCAGCATCGGCGAGAATGCTGTGTATGTCGTCGTTGGTCAAATCGTCCATCGTGATGAGTCCTTTCATAGGATGTCCCCTTCTTCATCAACCATCCAAGCACACCCTTGAACATTGTTGCCAAACAGTATGCAAAGAGTCGGTGGTTTCTTCATCAAAACCATGTGTGGTCAAATCATGCTCTGGGGGGATGTCGATGAGGCGATTAAGGCTGAACGACTTCTTCGAGTCCAAAGAATCGAGCGATTAAGCACCATTTGTGCCTTGTTTTGTTTGAGCGGGGCCATCTGGTTGGCTTGGCCTGTTCTCAAGGATGCTTTTGTTGGCGATGCGAGTCTGCTCACAGGACTCGGCATGCCCGTCTTGGTGCTGTTGTGGGGCATCGTCATCCAGGATTTGATTCTCGACGATCCTCGGGCACGAACACGAATTGGAGCGGCTACGAGCATTGTTTGGCCAGTGTTGCTGATGTTCGCTCTCCGTGCATACTCATCGAGTACGGTTGACATCGTAGCCACCATCCTCTTTGCATCGCTCGGATTCGTCATGTATCAATCCTCAGCAAACACATTACGTGGTGGTATTGATGTCATGCGTTTTCGGGCGATGATGACGAGCATCGGTGCATTAACCGTGGTTGGAATGCTTGTGGGTGACCGTGCAGGCGAAACATGGATTGTCGAGCCGCAAGATTGGGCGCATCCTCTTCTCGGCCTTTTCCTTGTAGGACATGTGGTCTATCTCTGGTTTATTGGCGATGATATGCGAGAAGAACGGAAAGCCTTCCGTCAAGAATTGGATGCCATCGAGAACCGTCTTCTTGTCCTGCGTTCCGAAGGGGCAGCTGTTGACCAAGCCAGCAGCCTT
>JAYYFM010000004.1:0-19508 GCA_036158745.1 Thermoplasmatota archaeon | reverse complement strand
CATTTAACAACGACACTTTCTGAACAAGGGATGCCTGGTGATGTGGTCACACAGGAATTTGTTCCGGTTGATGGTTCTCTCGCATGGGACATGATGCGCAGTGGCATGTGGTATTCCTCAACTTGGCAGGAGGACCATTCCTTCCGAATTCGAGATGTTCTCGATTTCGATGATACGCTGAAGGTGAAGCATCCCGAATCGACGACTTCGACCGCCTGCTTTTCAGACCTAAGGCTCGGACCTGACCGTCCGTACCACTACGACGCACCAGAATGGGCAGACGGTGTGATTCTTACGACGAAACCAGGATTGAGTTTCCCCCTCGGACCAATCGATGTAGACCTGCTTCGCAACGATTTGGTCGAGGAGTCTGCTGAACTGTTCGTAAATGATGTTCAAGAGTGGAACCTTGACGATGCAGATTGGTCGATTGAATCAACCCAAGAACTCGTTACGTACTGGATGCGAGATGGACAAGGCACCACTGAAGTTCGAGCGACAGATGCGAATGCAAATGGACTAGGACGTTCCTGGGCCCTACCTCTACCGGCGGGCAATGTTCAGTTGAACATCGTCTCACAGGAGGTCATGATGGTTCACGGGAACGGGGCATTTGGTGATTTTACAGAAGTGGCCCTTCCATCAGATCTTGTAGGCGTTCGAACAAGTTGGAGCAAAACCATGACCATCGATGCAGTACAAGTTGTTCACATCACCACGACGACCGATGCCCAGTTGATGGTTACAATCGGTGCCGAGGGTTCGACGACCTGGAAGAGCCTTACGGGTTCAATCCATGGCACGTCCTTTATTCCTCCAACTCAGGAAGGATTCGTTCTCCTCTCTAACCCAAATGAGGAACCTGCAACGGTGACATGGCGTGGTTCTGGTGTGACCATTGATGAGTTGAGCAGTTACAGCGTCGCCTGGCCTCCTGTTGACCTCGATGGTGCCAGCATGATGCAAAGTGATCAACCAATCTCAGTTGTGTGGAGTGGAGCATCGACGCCAGTTGGTGTCTTCCAAGTGGGAGCGGTTGATACAGGTATGGAATCTGGATTACGGGTTCACTCAAACACTTCGAACACGTTCAATCTCGAACTGATGAGCAATGGGGATCAATCGATACTGAATATCTCAACGCTCACCACAAACGAGACCGTACTCAATCAGAGTGAATCGCTGATCGTTTCCGTCGATGATCAGGAAATCATCGTTCAAACCGAGGAGGGTCACGGTGTCTATGCCTTCGCCGATCATGGATCGATTGGACTCCACGACTCCATTCACGAGGGTGCAAGGCGCTGTGTCTCCATCGATGTCACTGCATCCGGTTGGGTCGACTTAACCATGCCATGGACGAGCATGGGTGGACGCAGCATCGCCGACCTGCAAGAAGCTTGGAAAACGGGTGATTATCCTGCAAGCTTGCACATCGAACTCTACGGCCTTATCGTGGAGGAACCTTACACACCAATTGGTAGTGCTTGGGTCATGCAGATTTCACGATTCGTCTATGAGTTTGAGTCTTCTGTCACCGGAATGGAGGTTGCTATGAGCGGAGGAGCCGTCCTGACCAATCACCCGGAATACAAACCGACCGTCCTGGTGGCGCCTGCTGACAGAGGCGGCCCAGGCCCACGTTTCGCTGCAACAATTCCAGCGCTTCACCCCACCAGCGATTCTGCTGTAGGTGGAGGTGTGCTTGCCATGGAAGTGACGTTGACAAAGCGAACATCGCTTGCAAGTGATGTTGCTTATGAGGTCCGTCGAGGTTGGGCTGAACCCTATGGAGGAGCGATTGCTGCGACCTCCACCCAAGGTCTTGAGGCCAGTGAAGATTGGACCATTTATCCTGGCCGATTGGATCTTCTCACAGACTATGTTGGTTGGGTTCCAGACCCTGGTTTTGGGACCGTAGAATCCGTGTGGCATACGGCAGGTGAACCCATTCAATTCTCACTGCAAATCTCCTCACTTGATGCACATGTTTCAGAGGTGATTGCTTGAAGCCATCTTCCTTGCAAGAAAACCGTGAAGCGGCCGCAACCGAACTTGGATATGTGTTCACCTTTTTGCTCGGCGTTTTGCTCCTTACAATGTTCAGTTTGTGGATTTATGACATTGAAACCGCGACACGAGAGCGCTGGAACGAGGAAGCCATTGATGCCAACATGAACGATTTGTCCGCTGCTATTGAGCGCACGGATGTTGCGAGTCGAATCGACAATTCATCCTACGCAGAGCGTGTCTATTGGAGAGCTACGGAAGCCGATGAATCGCAATTCACATTAGAGTTAACGGATACATCATTGATTCTTTACGATGAGCAAGGTGAATTAGGGACTGAACGTTCGTTGTCAGGCACCGCATCTGTACCACACAGTGGCCTGATTAATCTCGCAGGCGTTGAATCCATATGGGTGGTCTATCACAACGGGATAATCACCATTGAGCTCGATAGACCCATGTTCTAACGGCCCATAATGGCTGAATGGACTTGTGATTGAACTTCACGCATGCGTGTCCTTGCACCCAATTCACGGAATACGGCCAGTGCTCTCTGGAGATATTCCATTCGACGCTGTCGATCTGGTGCTACGCCTCCGAGTTTTGAAAGCAACTCACCAATTTGCATTCGAAGGTCGTTAGCCTCCGCAATAATGAGGGCTTCTCGGTAGCGTTCAAGTGCTTCTTCACTTCGACCACTGTCTTCTAGCACTTCACCAAGGAGAATCATCAATTCGACCATGGAAATTGGATCGCCAACGTCCGACATGATGTTCAACGATTCGGTATAATGATGCATCGATGTTTCTGCATCATTCATTTTAGCATGATATCGTCCAAGCAGTGCTTGTGCTCTTGCATGAGCAAGCAAATCATCGGCCTTATCGGTCCGCTCAAACACTTCAAATGCATGCTTTCGTGCGCGTTCAACTTCTCCAAGATCCAACAAGGCACGTCCAAGGATGATCTGTGCACTGAGGAGGGACTCATCACTGCTGATGATTGCTTCAACTTCGGAATATGCTTCCAAGGCTTTGGCACGGTCGTTCTTTCTTCGATACAAATACCCCATGTTGTTGTAGGTACGTGCAGCGCCTTTCGCATCACCGAGTTCAACTTGTACCTCAAGAGCCTCTTTGTGCGATGAGAGAGCCTTGTCGGTCTGCCCTTGCTTCATGGCAATGTCTGCTTGCGAACCAAGAATCTCGGAATAGACGACCGGGAGATTGGCCTCTTTGGCAGCCTTGCTTGCGGTCTCGAAGATGGATGATGCTTGCTCAAATCGTCCAAGCATCAGGAGAATATCGCCCTGAAGTTGCATCATCGGAGCCATCAAGGATGCTTCAAGACGGTCGATTGATACACTTTCGATAAGACTGAGCAACTCAAGATGACCTTGTGAAACAAGTTGACGACCGAATTCAACGATCTTTTCAATCGCTTCCTGTTGTCGCTCAGAAGCGAGTTCGTGATAGATTTGCTCCAATGTTGTTTCAGAGGACTTGCTCAACTTGCTGTAGTAGGATGCGCACGTACTGTGAACAGATTGTTTGGTTTGTTCATCAATACTTCGAACAAGAAACTCTCGAATCAAGTCGTGGACATCGTAAACGTCGGTATCGACCTGACGTGCGAGTCCTTGTTCAACGAGACTTCCGAGAACATCAATGTCCAACTCGTGTGCGAGTAGAGCATCGAGGGAGACGGATTCTCTGAAAATGGACAATACCATCAAAACACGCTTCTGCTCAGCAGAGAGTTTCGAGAAAATCTCCTTCGTTACGTAATGTTCGAGTGTATCGTGGAAGGCGCCTGCTGATGCACCGCGATTGATCAATTCAAGAACAAGAGGGTGACCTCTCGACAAACCGTGAATGTGCAACCATTGTTCGGTGGACAAATCTTCGAAACCTGTGAGGAGGTTCCTTGCTGAGTCGGAGTCAAGTCCGTCGAGTGGCAAGACAAGACTCGTAATGCGACCTTCAGCATCCTTGGTTGGAACAACCGGTTTGAACGAGCGAGAAAAAATCACGAGTCCAATGGATTCCTCACTACCAAGCAACCCGAGCGTCATTGATTGAATGGTTTGGAAAAGAATGGCATCCGAAACCTTGTGGAAGTCATCAATTACGATGAGGGTAGGTGTGTTCTCAAGCGAATCAATGAGAATTCGTGCAGCATCGTCCGGTTTGGGTACGGGTGATGCTGCCAAATAATCAGCAAACGAAGAATCGCCAATGTTGAGCAGCCACTCAGCTAAAGATTCAAACAAGGCACGAGATCCTTCCCAATCCTGACAACGATGATACAGCAAGTTCCTTCGATGCATGAAGCGTTCAATCAGCTTCGCAGCAATGGTTGTTTTACCAATCCCTGCAATACCAGGAATCATCAATGTGGTTGCACGGGCATCCAACAGATTCACCATGTTGTCGAGTTCTTTTTCTCGGCCATAGAAATGTCGCAATCTTGGGAGATCGCCGAGAGAGGTGACCAGTTGTTTTTCAACTTGCTTCGACAAATCACGCTCGATGAGATCTTCCGACAGAGAACGGGCATCAAGGATGAGATTGTCATCAAGATAGCGAATGATATCAACTGGTCGCATCGTGAACGGTAAGACCTCGTGAGCAGCACCGAGTGATGTCGAAATCGTTTCACCGTCGACGTTGATGCAACGAAATTGAAATCCACGAAGGCGCCCCCAGGTTTCTTCAGCGGCAACAATTCCTGCATCTGTCAAAAAGTAGGCCTTGCGTTTTCGGCTAACACCTTGAACGTGTGCTTGCCGTTCAACCAGAAGTCCTTGGTCTCTTAAACCGGAAATAGCACGAGGCACGTTGGATCGTGCAATTGCTACGGCGTTGGCAATACCCATTTGAGAGAGTGCGAAGGGAACTTCGACCTTCTCTTTGAAATCAGCATAGTCGAGAAGATGCAACAGCACCTTCTCCTGCACGCCAGGTTTAGCAATCATTGCGTCACATCTCACTGGGAAGGTGGTTGGTAATTTGGATCAGGGACCCACTGGTTGGTCTCTTGGTCCCAAAGCCATCCCGGATGCTGAGCAGAGGACTGTGGTTGAGCCGATTGTATTGGAACGACAGCAGGTTGTTGTTCAGGAATCTGAACAGCCTCTTTTCGTCCCCAAGCGTATGGGTCTTCCTTCTCTTGTGTTTCTTCGGATGCAGCAAAGCCATCTTCCTCAATATCTTCGAATTCGATGAAGAAGTACCCAACACCACCGAGGAGAACCAAAGCAGCAATGACGATACCAACGATGAGGAACAGATTCGATCCTTCATCTGCTTCTCCAACAACGACGCTAAAGGTCTCAGGTTCAGAGCTGCCACCAAAGGTTTGTCCATCCATGAGGAACTTGAGGTCGTTCGATGCGTCGTTCATGTCTTGGAGTGTGAGTGACATCGTCCATGTACCGGTTTCACCAACAACAACTGTCTTGATGAGTGTTTCAGAAGCGGCTGAACGAGCTTCAATTCGGGCACCAGGCAAGCCTGTTCCACTGAAATTCGCAGTGCTCGTAGCGGTCACTGTGCCTGTCGGATTGTCTCGCTCGACACCGAATTCAATCGCCTGAACGAAGAAGGTCACATCACGAGACAAAGCAGACTCATCCGAAGTGTCACGGACAATGAATCGAACGTTTTCGATGGTCCACGTCGTAATGTCTTCGTTTGATTGAGAAATAGCAGGATCGTAACGAGCGAACCCTTCACTGTCAATGGTGATGAAGTATGGATGAGAGTCATCGCTTGGATCGGTCTGATCATCCAAGAAGTCAATGCTGAGTTGGTTAAACGATGAATCCGGATCGCTGAAATATTCTTTCAAATCAAGGACGGCACCTCCACCACACTGATTCTCCGATGTTGAGCCAACAACACAGAAGATGGTGATCTGATTCGGCCACGCTGTTGAATTGAACTGTGGTGGAATGTTGTTGGCATCACTTGGCTTCGAAATTGTGATTCGAACAACATCTTCAATCGAGTAATCTTCACCATCGTAGGCTTTGACTCGAATCTCGTATTGACGCTCGTGAATCAACTTGCTTGTGTCCCAAACTGCAGACCACGAATATCCTGGCCCGCTTTGTTGGAAGGTTGTAACCGGAGCCGGTCCATCCGAAAGAATCAGTCCGCTCGCAAGGTCGAGGATTTCAATCTCAACACGTGTGATGGTTCCATCCGCTCCATCGCTTGCGAATCCAAGTAGTGTGGTCGTCTCTTCCGCCTGCACAGGCTGCGTACCATCTGGTTCGAGGAGATCCACGATTGGGATGATGTTGTCATTGAGAACCATAACTGTCCGTGTCGAAATCACACACGTTCCTTGCACGTCGTCACAGAAGTCGCTGTCACTCGCCCAAACTTCGAACGTATATTCTCCGGTTTCAAGCTCCTCAAAGTTCCATTCGTAAGCCCATGCAACTGAACCATCGATGGCGAAGTGTGAGGCGTAACCGTTCGGACCAGTAACGTCGAACCAGATGTCTTGAATGTCGGAACCCCATGTACCTGAGTACGGATCAGATGCCGTTCCAGTGAAGAGAATCTTTCCGTTGGAATGCGTCGAACCATCCAATGGCTCGTTGAGGTAAAGTGTCGGTGGGACAAGATTCAACTTGAACTTACGGACTTCAATCGGGGAGTAGTCCAAACCGTCGTAGGAACGAATTCTGAAGGTGACGTCACTTTCACCATCAGGGTGAGCGGACAAGTCCCAATCAAACGACCATGTCTTGAACGGGTGGTTTTCTTTGGTCAATTCGCCGTTCGCACCAGAGGTATCGACTGCATAGTACCAATCGGTACTGCCTGGAGGCTGGATTTCAACTCGCTCAATCAAACCGAATTGTCGATCATAAGCGATGACATCGAGCGGATATGGGCCAGATTGACCATCCCAAGCAGTTCCAGTAATGACAGCATTAATGGCAAAAGAATCACCATCGTATTGTTCAACGGTCACACTTGGCCGTTCGTTGTCAAGGCTGATGATATCGTCGATTGATCCGCTCAGGACGAAATCGAAATCCTTCTTGCCCTTGCCAAACTTGTACGCTTCGACGATGTAGAATGGGAGTTCACGACCGTTGGCACAATCAGGATCGTCATCATCGACGTAGGTATCTCCATCGTTGTCGTATCCGTCTGAACACGTATCCTCATCAAGTGTGATTGGATTCCCGGTTCCATCGTTTGAGCCTGGTACGACGACATTGTTCTCTCCGACGAAGTGATTCCAGTTTCGGTCAAGAAGGAAATTCGAAGGGAGTGATACTTGCTGCGTAAATCCGAAACTGTCGGTTGTAAGTTCGTAGAGAGGAAGCCCAGTTGCGTCCTTGATGATCACGGTTGCTCCTGCGACGTTGCTGTTCTTTGCCTTGACTTGGTAACGAACCAATTCACCTTGGCGAACTTGCGAACCCCATGCTGAGTTTTGATTTTGGACGTGGACCTTTGTCGCATCGAAGTTTTGCAAGTCTGCAAACGAGAACACTGTGGAGTTGTTCACCAACTCAATGGCGAGAGGCATGTCTCGAGGTGGTACAGCAGCAGTGTCAGGGAGTAGAAGACATTCCGACTGTACGTATGGACACTCGGCACCGAGCCACTGGAGCATGACCGGGAATGAGTAGCCACCTGCAGCATCAGGGATGTATTCGGATTGAACCGTTACACGAGATTCAGAGATGTTGTAGACCTGTGTTGCATTGGTCCATGTGTTACCAGAGAAGTAACCAATCGAACCGTACTTCTGTCCGTATTGATTGTCAAAGTGCGTGATGTTAGCAGCAAATTGACCTGCTTCGATGGTGTTACGTTGAACGTTGACGATGGAACCCTTGATTCGAAGACCGTCGCCTGCGTTGTTGGAAACGGTGTTGTCGACGATGGTTGCAGAGGAGGTAAAGACGTGGATGGCAGGGCAGTTAAAATCGCCACCGTACATCCAAACGGAGTTGCATGTTCCAGTGTTGTTGGAAATGATGTTGTTTGCAATGTATGCACGGTTTGGAGATGGACCCGGATAGTTGCTACCAGAGTCTCGGTAGTGGTATTCACCAATTTGAATGGGCTCCTTTGCTGTATCTTGAACGGTGTTGTTCTCAATCTCGACTTCGGATTGACCGTAGACCCAGAATCCGTTGTAACCAGTGATCGGACCTACAGTGTTGCGATGAGCGCTAAGCGTCGAATCACGGATACCAAATCCGGATCCACTCGATGCGCCGGAAATGATGTTGTCAGTTGCTGTAACGATAGCACCATCGTAGGCGGTAATTCCTGCCCCCTCGCCAGTGGTAATGACGTTGTTATCGAGGTAAAGGGTGTGAGCGAAATTGCCTGTTGTCTTGTAGGAGTTGGTGTCAATAGCGTTGCAGAGGACGTTGATGGTACTGTTGCCAAGTGATCCGGATGAACCCTTGAAGAACGCACCGTAAGCGTTGTCCTTGATGTCGAGGTTGTCCATCGAAACATAGGACGACTCAGCGTAGATAAGGACACGTCCTCCGCCTTGGTTACCACATTGAGCTTGGGTGTTTCCAGTGAAGGTCGAGCCAGTGATGGTCAGTGCAGAGAGAATACCTGCACCTGCTTCATAGGCACGAACTGCTGCTGCATCGTATCCTCGACCGTCGTCACCGAGGGTGAACGTAGAATCTCGAATCGTTGGTGCTGCGAAATCAAGCGCAATAATGTTCGACGTATTGATGTTCGAAAAGGCGAGGTTATCGACAACGGCAGAGGAACCATCGAAGACAAGTGTACCGTATTGAACTGCTTGCAGAGTTTGAACGTAAATCGGGTAACCGTATGCGTTGTTGAACGAAACGTGCGACATTCCGGTCGATGCTTGGTTGATTGTGCTGCGAATGATAACTCCAGAACCACATGCGGCATCGGAGTTGGTCAGGAGTTGATTGCCCTGTTGGTAGCATCGTCCAGTAACGCTGTAATCGGATGGTGTTGCCCACTCAAAACGAACCTGTGAGGAAGCGCTCCCCTGTGTTGCGCCACATGACGCAGAACCTGCACAGATCGCTCCCTCAACATCGATAAAAACACCAGCAGGGATGTTAATCGTTGTTCCAGCCTGGATGACGAGTTTCGCACCCTCGGCAACGGTAACGTCGCCTGTGAGCGTATGTGTGCCACTCCATGTCTCGGTTGTGACAATTGTTCCGGATGCAGTTTCGTTCACTGCACTTGCGGTTGGCACAGTAACCAAACCAATCATCAACGATGTGAGAAGGAGTCCCACTAGCCCTACACTTTTTCCAACATTTGCAAATTGCATGTTCATTCCTCTATTCCAGTGGAAGGACTGAACGAATATAATACTGCGCCCCATTTGACACTTGTAAAAATATCACTACAGGCTAATAATATCATTCTCTTGGGCTTTAAAATATCAAATCTAATTAAGAATATCAATGAAATGATGGAATCAGCATGTGATTTCATCAGGAATTTGATCCAACCAAGCACTCGCTTTCAATTGACCATACCCTTGTTTTGAATCATGTTGAGATTCGGAATTTATCGAATCTGCTAATGCACGTTTCACAAGTTCAATGCATCCTGTCGTCGATTGACCATTCGGTTTGAGTTCGGGATGGGCCTCGAGTATCAATGCCAAAGCTCCTGCAACAAACACCGTCGCATCTGAAGTACCACTGGATGTGTACCATTGGTTATCCAAACCAGTCGATAGAATGTCAACACCTGGTGCCGTCAATTCGGGTTTTTGATTCGGATATTCACGGACGTTACCATCCGTGTCAACAGATTCACCCATGGACGATTGACTCCAAACGTTCCCTTCTTGATCCGAAGCACCCACTGTAATGACGAGGTTGACATTTCCTGGTGCACTTACGAATCCATCATCACCAGAGCCTCCATCGTTACCAGCTGCAGCGACAACGAAGATCCCCGCATCGATGGCTTGTCTGGTGGCAGAAACAGCAGGTCCTTCGCGAGATGCTGATTGATCCTGTGCGCCACCCAAAGAGAGCGAGATAATGTCAGCTTCAAAATCAAAAATACACCAACGAATCGCATCAGACACACGTGTTTCTGAACCAGTATTGTTCTCACCGCTCGCACTCAACGCTGCTGCCATACCCAATGTTACATTGGGTGCGATTCCTTGCTGGAAATCGTTTGAAAGCAAGATTCCTGCCATGAGGGTACCATGTGCGATCGACCCATAATCCGTGGGTGTTGCAGAATTTCCAACAAAATCCTCGAACACAACATCAGCATCCTCAAGGGAAGTGTGTGACAATGATACACCCGTATCAACCATGCAAACACGAACGCCTTCACCACTGAGACCTGTTGCTTGCAGCTCTCGAATCTCTGAGTCTTCGAATGCCCATTCTGAAGTTGGTGGTGGTAATTGAAGTAAGAGAAGATCGGACTGCCACAGCACCACGATGAGACCCATAAACAGGGCAATTACAAGACCTGATGCAAGCGAGAAGACCCTTCGAGGCCTGAATGGTACCGTATCTGGAAGCACTGGAGCCCAACCGGTCACCTCTGCTCGCCACTGGCCATCATGACCTGCAGTCGAGGGATCAACAGCAGAGAGAATCTTCGGCTCCCCGGGTTCGGGAAGCAATTCAACTCCACGTAATTCTTCCATGCCCCTCCCACAGAAATGGGTGGTTCTCGTGTATCAAGCCTTGTCTTCGAACGAATCAGAATCGTCCACCAGCACCACGGACTCGAGACGACGCCTTGAATCCGAAGTACAGAATGATGAAGGTCA
Organism: Thermoplasmatota archaeon; assembly: GCA_036158745.1. Lineage (GTDB taxonomy): Archaea > Thermoplasmatota > Poseidoniia > Poseidoniales > Poseidoniaceae > MGIIa-L2. The sequence goes on along the minus strand of JAYYFM010000004.1, from coordinate 8,690 downwards.
ATGCAATGATGACGACGATGACAATTGGGTTGGATGTTTCTTCCGAACCTTGTACAAGGTACTCAATGCTAAAGTCGTCATCAACATTGTTCGTCGTGTAATAGTCATCATCGCCGAGGATTTCTGCACGCACATCGTATCGTGTGATACCTTGACTCGCCTTCGGCAAGACAAATTCGAAGTCTGTCGAGCCCTCAGCAGGAACACTGAGTGTCATGTTCATTTCGGACATTCCACTGCTGTCGAGGTAAATGGTCACTTGTTGGACAGGTCGAAGACCACTGTTCTCAATAACGATGACAACAGTATTTGGATCGATGTCAGCAAATCCATTGCTTCGAGATTTGGAGAGGTCCTGATTCCAGTTCAATACGCTTCGAGCAGATTCAACGACAATCTCAACATCTTCCTGCGTCACACCATCCTCACTCGTGATTCGAACAGTGACGGTGACTTCACCATCATCGAAGGAAGGTGCACCCGTTACAGAGAATGCTAGGTCACGGATGTTGTCCTTAGCAATCGTGGTGACACCATTCATTGGAGTGACCGTCCAACCATCTGGTAGGTTGGTGAGCACTTCGTATGTGAAGGAGTCATCACCGTTACCGTTGTTGTTGATGGTCATGGATGCAGTGGTTGTACCACCAGGTGCAATACCAAGCGTGGATGTAACATCCGTTGTGTTGAATCCGTATGTCTGAGGAACTTCGATGTTGAGCGAAACTTCCGTCATATCTCCACTGTCTGCAGAGAATCGAATGTTGATGTCATGTCCGTTTTCAAGCCACCATGCAGTTTCAACAGATGGAAGAACGATTCGTGCACGTAGCGTCGCTTCGAGCGTTGCGTTATCTGCAACATCACCAATACCAAGCTGAACGTTGGATGTGCTGACCCAGTCAGAACCGTTGTAGAATTCAACAGTCCAGTCGTCTTGGTCTGGTGAAACGGTCACAGTACCGGTTACTTCAAACGGATCTGAAATCTCAGTCCCACCGTATTGTGCAAGGATCTCAAACTCAATGGAAGTGTAGTTTGCATCATCGCTTGCGTTCACAATTGCGAGCAAGTCACGGTTCTCGTCTCCGAGTACAGTCGCTCCCGTAACCGAGTCGATGGTGAGCAGTAGATCGCTGTTCGTCTTTCGGTTGTAGGAAAGCATGACCGCTGTTCGACCCTCGTCACCGTTGTCAATCGAGACACCAGCGGTGTAGTTCATGGTCAAATCGCGCTGAACGGTTGAGAATTCGGAATTGAAGGTCGCTGCTTCAGCTGGTAGGAGGACTTCGAGTGTACCATCGGATTCCAATGGTAGGGCCCAAACACGCCCATCTCCAAGATCAACTTCGACATCAACGACATCTGTAACTGGCGATGAAGCATCGTCCGTACCAGCGTTGTAGGTCTGCAGGTTGAACGAAGTGAATTCAGTTGATACATCAACCCAGCCACCCTTGCTCATCACAAGTTCGATTGAACCACCATTCTGTACTTCAGCCTCAAGCAAGCCAACAGCTACGCCACCACCGTTGAACGGTGCATCGTCTTCGTAAACAACGACAACCCATTGACCGGGTTCAACGACCGCTGTAAAGGAGAGTGTCTCATCAGCGAGCACTCCAGCAACTTCGACAGCATCCTGTTGGTTCTCTGAGGTTCCATAGAGTGTAATGGTTGCACCATCCAATCGAGAAGCATCAAGAACATCCGTAATAGAACCAGTTACGGTGACCTCTGCTGCTGACATTTCGATATCCTGTGAGACAGGTTCGTTGTCGACGACATACATCCCTGTGTCATTGTCGTCGTATGAGACAACACCAAATCCGTCCTTCGCCACGGTTACTGAATAACTCTCAAGGATTGGTACATAGATTCGCCAAACACCGTCTGCGTCTGTCGTCACGACCGTGTTAATGCTTCCACCTTGAATGGTAACATCAGCACCTTCAACGCCTTCGTTGCCATCTGCAATGTCATCTTCATCGGTATCCCAATAGGCCTTTCCACCGATTTCGACTTCCAGTGCTGCATACACAACATCGAGCGAGGTGTTTGCATCGATCAAGACCGGAGCATCGGATGTATCAAGCGTCCAGTAGCGCTGTGCTGCGGACTCGTTCATATAGAGACTCCATGTTCCAGGCATCAACAATTGCGTTGCGTTTCCATCAGCATCAGTTGGATTCATGGTGATGTTACCAAAGCCATCATGGCTGACGAGGACGACCTTCTTTCCAGAGAGTTCAGATTCTGTACCTGCTTCGATCAAGGTAAGTGAGACTTCAACAGCCTCGACAAGAGATAGTGCGAGTTCGGTACGAACACTGGAATCGTCTCCAATGGTGATCGGCATACGCAGTGATTCTGTGACACCGTCTCCGTTGAGAAGTGGTGCAACAACGACGATGTAATCACCGCTCTCGACATAGGTAGCAAATGTTCCGTTTTCATCAACACTGATTGGAACATAATCTGAACCATCTGGTGTTGAGAGCAAGAAGTTCTCAACCATTGCAGAGCCATTGGCCCATGTGATGGTTCCGTTCATGCGCCATGCATCAACGATTGGAACGAGAACTGGTTCTTCAGGACCAGTCAAACCAATTGGAATAATGTCCAATACACCATTGATCTCGAGACTTGCATCGCTTGCGTTTTCGTCGGATGCGTCCAAGTTGTTGGTCGAAATGGCGTAGATACCCGGGCTAAGGACAACCTCAACAATTCCGTCTTCGCTGTAGTCGTCCGAAGTGATGTTCACACGTTCGCCAACCTCTGAGACAGGAATCAACTGGATTTCAGGGCGAATCGCCGTTCCGTTTTCGAAGACGCCATCACCTAAATCGGTGAAGACGTTCAGAATCACAGTGCTGTTTGCAGGGTTGGTAATCAAACTCACAGGTTCTGGGTTCATTCCATCCTGAACGTTGACGATGTAATCCGATACGGAAGCAGCATTATACTCCGTGGCAGGGATGCTGAAACTCCATGTTCCGTTGAGCAGTTGCATGTTGAACAGCCCAGCTTCATCGGAGGTTGTTGTCCATACAACGCCATCCTCACCCTGAGCATGGATTTCGACAGGCTCATAGTTTGGAATATCTTGATTCCAGTTGGTCTCGTTGCTGAACAAGTAAATTGCACCGACAACATCCACAGTTGGCTCAAGAATCAACGCATCCAACTCAGCCATGCCTTCGGATACAACAACCGATGAACCAACAGCGAAGCTCGATACAGAACTTTGCGCATTGAGGTTGAAGGTCATACCAGCAGGCAATCGCTGACTGAATTCACCGAATTGATCGGTAACCGTCGTGAACTCCAATCCATTGCCGTGGAAGGTAACTGGAACTGAACTTGCGTTCTCGTACAGTTTCTCTTCTGCAGGGAGTGCGAGCCACTCATCGTACGTGAATCCAGCAGTGTTCGGCGCGTCGATGGATCCGTTGACCCAAACCGAAGTCGAGTACGTAAAGTCCAGTGTTAGGTCCGAATCCTCAACCTTGATTTCTTCAATCAGGATGTAATCTTCATCGCTGTTATCACTGACAGACCATTCTCCAACAGGAAGTTCGACGTAAACAACACCGTTTTCATCGGAAACAACATCGATTGGCAACAAGCCAAGTGGGTCGCTGAAGTTGACTTCTCGACCCGCAACATCGAATCCTTCTGGACCGTTCAATGTGATTGTTAAGTCATACATCTCCGGAACACCGATATCAAAGCTGAAGTTCATTGGCTCATCGAAGACCTGCATGGTCTGGTTGAGTTCGTAGAATCCATCGTTATCAAGATCGACACGAACATAGTATTGGCCAGCTGTAATCGGCCCGTATGAGACGTTTCCTTCTTCATCGGATGTGATGGTAATCATTTCGTCTTCACCAAGAGCAACATCGATGAGTTGGACGTCTTGGTTTGGAATTGCTTCACCGGACATTGTGGTCAGTTGATCTGCAAACAATGAGGCTGGTACAGTCATTACCAAATCGAAACTAGCTTCGATTCCGACCTCAACAGGTTCAGGTAAGAGAATTTCTCGACCGTTTGGCATCAATGCAATCATGTTGTAGACACCTGGAACGAGACCAGTTTGATAGAATGAACCCGGGTTGACCATATCACCACTGAAGGTACCTGGACCAATAAACAGCCCAGTTCCATTGAGCGTTCCAACACCTTCGAAGATACCGGTACCCTCGAAGGTCTCGCCGTCAAGCTCCTTCATCAGCGTGCTGACACCATCGGAAGTCAAACGTCCACTGGCGTTGACTTCGCCATCCAAGAGGTAGGTTGAGAAGTCAGTTCCCTCAGATATGAGACACAACGTCGCATTTTCTGGCATGGTGTTGTTTTCACCACAATCGAGTGATGCATTATCATGCTTAATCCATGTAGCTTCGATGGTTCCCTTACCAACCCAGGTTCCGTTTCCAGCAAAGACACGAGCATCAGAGATTTCTCGTGTGAAGTTTCCAGTAAAGTCGTAAGCGAGTGCCACACCTTCGCTGGTGAATGTACCTACATCGGAGAAGGTAACCTCACCCGTTCCTCGGAGAATGCGAGTTTCATCGGTATTGAACGAACCATTGGTTGTGGTCAGGGTGTAGTTATCGGTCATTGCCCAGATATTTCGCAAGATGAAATCGGTCTCGACGAGTGGTTCTCCGTCGAAATCACCGTAGCCGGACCATGTGACGGTCCCAGATACACCCGAGCTCTGTACTTCGATGTCCATAGCAGCAGTTGCTGGTGCGTTTGGGTCTCTGTCTGCTTGTGCACCTGTGACGCTGATGGTGGTTTCACCCAACCACGTCATATTTGCAACTTCACCGAGAATCGCAGTAATTGCGTAGACTTCACGATCATCGTTTGTTTCAGTGAGGACGTCGCCAAATCCATCCACGAACTCGCCGCTTTGAATGTCTTGAATGGCAAATGTGTCATCGTAGATTCCAGCGAAAGCGGATACACGAATCTTTCCTGCAGGTGCGAGGAAACTCCAATCACCGTTCTCATCAGCGTCAGTGACACCGATTGGAATCCAATATGTATCCTCATCGAGATCTTCTGCACCCTCTCCAGAGAATGCGTCACGTTCGATGAGAATTCGAGCGTTTGGAAGACCCAATCCGTCGTCTTCGGTCATGACGGTACCAGAAATTTCAGCACCAGAATAGTACTTCATGATCTTGACATTGGCATTGGCTAGAATTGCAGGTGACTCAGGGTCGTACCAGTTGGCGATAACGAAGTGATTCATCATAGCACCTGGCAGAGGATAGGCCTGCTGCAAGAACGATGTTCCTCGTGATCCTTCACTCAACTGCTGACGAGGCTGCGGGTTGGTTGAACCAGCATCTGCTCCGAGCGTTGAAGCACCGTATCCAACATAGGAACGAGCCAACATGGTATCAAAGAATTCCGGGAGGTGGTCAACACGAATATCTTGAACGGTCAGTGGCTCGATATCTGCACCTGATTGTTGATCCAAGATGTCTTTGAGCATGGCTTCGTCAACGGCTTCTCGGTCCATTTCACGAACAGGTTGGTCGCCACGCTTGGTTTCATACACTTCGTTTGTGAAGGTGTTGTAATCTTGACCAGACAGAATGGTTGGAGCGCCAAAGATACCGAGCGGTCGTCCACCGTTGTACCCCGCTTCTGAGTTGTAACGGCCGGCACGTGGGTAGAGCTTGTCATCGACAGCGAAGTATCGGATTTCATGGTCACGCTCAATGGTTTCCCCAGGAGCGCCGTTGTAATCTTGAACTTCGTAGTTGTCTTCGAGTTCAATGATGTTGTGATAGAGATCGATTACTTGATCCTCATCAAGACCATTGGTCAGAAGTTGAACCACGAGAGCGATGTGTGCGTTCTGACGGTGGATGCCTGTCGAAACGGAGTCGTACTCTTCCACCAAGTCAGCGGTGTACCAGTAGTCGCCGAACGTGTAGTGCGTGACATCGGAGACCTCAGTCGAACTGACATCGGCGTTGTTTCGGAAGGTGCTGTTGGCTGAATCCTCGGAGACGTAGTCGCCATTGGAACAGAATTCTGTGCTTGGATTGTCACAAGGAATCAACTCACCGTCCGCCCATACGCGATAGTGCAGACCCTGGCTCTTGTCAGGAATGCCGTTTGCATCCAGAGGGTAACCTCGTGTCATGTAGGTATCGCCTTTGTTCTTGAACGCCTCGAAGCTGTGTTCGGTAAGAACCTCAATCATGTCGTCGAGATCCATGCCGTCTTGAAGCAGAATGAGTTCAAGTTCTTCGAATTGTTCATCATTCTCGAGTCCGTTCTTGAGCGCAGATTCGAACGCTGGAGTGAAGGCTTTGTCACCAGACTTGCCAACGTTGTAGGTGATGTCCGCAACAGCAAGGTGTTGGATGAACATAGCAACCAAGTCGGTTTGACTGCGAGCAAGAAGCATGTTACCAGAAGCAGGGATACCTGTCTGGAAGTTGTCCGAAACAGATGGGTGTTCACCGGTGTTCAATGCTTGGAAACCGTAGTCCCACCATGAAACGAATGCAGGCTTATCACCGAATTTCATTTCACAAAGACTTGATTCGCTTATCCAGATACCGTTGTGGGCATCACAATCATCCTTCGTTGAAACACCCTCATGGTACTTGTCTTGATTGGCGAGCCATTCATGAGCAGTGTTCCAATACTGGCCATTGAAACCACTTCCGAATGATCCCATGTAAGCACGGCCGCCAAAGGCTTCGTAGTCTCGACTGTCGAGAATGGAAACGCCGAGGCCATCCCAACGCATGATGTCAGGAACAGAGTAGTAGAACGATTCATCCAAGTCGCCTTCAGCTGGGGAATTGCTTGGAATCGCTGAATCCAAACCATAGGTAAGTTGTTGACCGGAGAGCATAATGAGAACGAGAAGAACTGCGGAGAATGATGGTGTTCGCCATACAGCTCGTCGCGCACCAGCAATTCGCTCCGATGGTGTACGGATACCGGCTCTACGCCAGTTTCGTACAAGTCCGTCCCAGTCTGCCCACTTCCAGAAACCAACTATTCCTGCAGCTCCCATGATGGCAACGACTGGTGTTGCGTTGAAGAGGAAACGAGCTGCGGTCCACGACATGTAGGACGCAGCGAAAATCCAAACGGCAAAAACAAGCGAAATTTGGCTTCGCTTGCTGAATGTTCGCCACAATGAGGTAAGGCCCACGACCAGAGCAAAGACAAACACGATCGGTCCGAAACTTGCAAACATGTAACCACGGTCAGGAGCGTTTGCTTCAGCAACCGTTCCGAAAATCTTGGTCTTTGTGAAGTATCCACCACCAGTGAACAAGACATCCCAGGCGTTGCTGAGGTTGAAGTACTTGAGAACCCATAGAGCACCGAGGAAAGCAACGGCACCAACTGCAAGCGTACCTAGAACGAGGAGCCATGGCTTGTCACGGAATCCGGTTGTAATGTACATTATGACAACGGTGAACAACAGGATGAAAAGGAACGGTTGGAGACCGCTTCCATCCAACATCAAGTTCATCTGAGGGTGTGCGTAGAACGGTAGCGCAATCAAGAGGTTGGTCAGGAGCATGGTCAGGAACAGTGTGCTCAAGATTGTCGAATCACGGCGTCGGAACATGTTGAGTGCAACCTGTGCAGCATAAGCAAGGAACAAAATTGCAGGACCAACAACGAATCCCTTCCAACCAAGGCTGGCGGCACCAAATGCGACACCGGCAAGCACTGCGTTGGCCATAGCGTACTGTCGTTCTCGTGCAACTGCACCCATGGCACGTAGCATATCGAATGGTCGAATTGATGTGGTTCGGACAAGGCGTTCTGAACCGGCGTATTTGACAGCGCGCAGGTAGAACATGAATCCAATAGCAATGAACAGCATGACGAACGAGTCGTGGTCAGCAAGCCCCCAAGTTGAATGCGTGACGTGAGCAGGCATGAAGGCGATCAACCAAGCAGCGATGACACCTGCTGCCTTGCCGAAGTGATCTCGTGCAATGGCGGCTACTGGTAGAATGGTCAAAGCACCGTAGATAGCAGGGAGAGCAAGCATGCTCCACCAGACTGCATCCTCACCGAGGAACGGTTGCAAGATCATGGCCCCAATGGCCAGACTCCATGAGAACAATGGAGGACGTGGATTGATGCCGCCGAGTGGGTAGGATCTGTCTGCGTCAATAACGAGGTGAGCGTTCTGAGCAAGAATGTAATCGACAACGCGCTTCATGTACCATGGGTCAGAACCGCCAGTCATGTCGAATCCGTCAGTTCCAAGAGCGTGCATCGATGGGACAGCATACCACTGAATACGAATGACGAAACCAACAAGGAAGGCGACAACGGTCAAAAGACTGGCCCAATGGGCGTTCCAGAATTGACGTGCACCGCTTGGGCGGTGTTCTTCACGGTTGGACCATCCACCGTATTTTTCGTGGTTACCAATCAGTGAGATTGCAACACCAACGAAGAACGTGATGGCGAGCCAGATCAGTGGCGCCCAAGATTCTTCGAAGGTTTCATTGGTCCAGAATCCTGCTTCCAACCAAGAACCAACTTGGAAGAGAATCCAAAGAGAGGTCAGCGTCATGGCTCGAGTGAACCAACGCTCTGCGACCATTCCAGAGACAATGATAGCGACGATTCCGGTAAGAAGTGCAGAATAGTAGCCAACGAAA
>JAYYFM010000003.1:0-20391 GCA_036158745.1 Thermoplasmatota archaeon | reverse complement strand
CAGCAGTGGCAATCAGCAAGTCTTGCATTCCCTCAACACTGTTCAAATGCGTTTCAGGTCCCTGAATTAATGACGCATACATGTGGTCGCAGGCACGGTTTTCTCGGCCGAGTCGTTGCTCCTCTCATTGAACGACGTCGTCAGCTTAAGCAGCAAATTGTCGTTAAAGGCGATGCAGCCGATCGTCAACAGAATGCTCTCAAATGGCTCCTTGTTACGTGTTTTGGTTACACAGGATATCGAAACGCTCGCTTTGGTCGTATTGAAGCACATGAAGCCATATGTGCTTGGGCTCGTGAACTTCTCTTGCAGACCATCGATTGTGCCCAAGAACGTGGTTGGGAGGTGTTGCATGCCATTGTCGATTCCATTTGGATCCGTGATCGAGAGGGGCGTTCTCTCGAAGAACAGCATCAATCTGCGATGGATCTCTCGAACCATGTGCACAAAATGACGGGCATTCCTCTTGAATACGAAGCAACGTATCGCTGCATCGCCTTTCTCCCAAGTCGGATGCACAGCGGTGGTTCACTGACGAAGTATTGGGCCTATGGCGAGAAGGGAATGAAGATTCGAGGCCTTGAGTTACGGCAACATTCGACGTGTCCTTGGGTTGCTCAATTGCAAACACGAGCGTTGGAAATGTTGGCGGATACCGATGATTTGGTAGATGACATTCCAAGTTATCGTGTACAATGCCAAATTCAACGACTTCTCCTCGACGAAGTGCAGCGTCTTGAATACCATCAGGTACGTGCAAAGGATTTGCTCATTGCCCAACGGATCTCTCGAAAGCCCTCTGCGAATTCCTCACAAACCGTGGCTATGTTGGCCTATCAGCGCTCAGAATCCCTCGGTTATCCTTTGGAATTGGCTTCAAAGATACGTTTTGTTGTGTGCACGAAAGATGCCATCAATCCGTTGCAACGTGTCGTTCTTGCACGGGAATGCGAACATCTGGATGGTCCACTTCGGCGCATCGATGTTGATTACTACCGTCGACTTGCTGTGCGGGCAATATGGTCGGTTCTCGCTCCGTTCGGATGGTCGGAAGAGCAACTGCTTGAGCCGCCAGTTGTTCGGCTGGAACAATGGATGTAAAATGGTTCAATTGTTGTTGAGCTATCGGATGGCTTGGTTGTTTCATGGTTACTTGGTAAACGCCTGTGGAGCTTGTGAGCTGAAGTGTTGTTTTCTCTCGGTCGCTCCATGTTCCTTGCAATCGATGACGGACATAAGGCCGCATCGTATGCTTGAGTTGTTGATGCAAGGGCGACATCGTCTTTCCATCGAGGAGAACAATTGGACAGGTTCGGCCTACTTCTTCGAGCGAAGCCATGCAATGGCGTAGAATGGAACGTGCTTCAAATCGTTTGATTTGTTCGTCAAGAAACATCGCAAGCATACCATCGACAACAATCATCGATGCCTGTGTTAATGCAACCTCATGGCGAACCCTTTGAATCAATGCATGCAGTTGATGCAAAGTGAACCCTCGTCCGATGTACAGCCGGCGTAAACCATCTTCAATTGGACAATTGAGTGAACGCATAGCAGGGAAGAATCTGCTTGGATCAAACCGATGACCTCCATCAATCCAATGCACAGCATGCCCTTTCGAAAGAAGGATACTCGTCCAATGTTGAGCGAGTAGTCGCCCGTCTTTTCCAAAGTATCCTGGCCCCTCGAGCAGGGTGATACCTGTCGAAGGGATATGCAATTCACTACGTTGTGGTTCCACTGGATGCATTGTCTCACCAAGTATTGCCAATCACTGAAATCAAACCTCAGTGTTTTTGCAGAGGGTAATGGAAAAGTGAAGGATGAATTTCAAACACTGCCGACAAGTGTATCGATGTGTGCGTGAAGAGCGAATCATCATCCATTGCGACCTCGATGCATTTTTCGCATCGGTCGAAATTCTTCATCATGGCTTTCCTGAGGATGAGCCACTGATCATTGGCTCGGATCCGATGCAAGGACGTGGCAGAGGCATTGTATCGACATGCAACTATGCTGCAAGAGAATACGGTGTTCGGTCTGCGATGCCAATTTCTGAAGCATGGCGCCGATGTCCTGGCCACCCTTTCGGCCCTGCACGCTATATTCGAGGTACTCGATCCTTGTATTCGATGGCTTCACGACGTGTCATGAGGATTCTGAGGCAAGATTCAGACAAATTTGAACAGGCGAGCATCGATGAAGCCTATCTCGATGTTACTGAGATTGTCAAGCACGATTGGGATGAAGCGATGGCCCTTGCACGAAGACTGCAACGATCGATTCATGCGAAGGTGGGGCTAACAGCTTCTTTTGGAATCGGGCCAACACGGATCATCGCAAAGATGTCCTCCGAAGTGAACAAACCAAACGGTATTCATCGAGTTCTACCCGATGAGATTTCAGAGTTCTTCGAGGCTCGATCTGTAAGAGAAGTACCAGGCATAGGTCCGAAAACTGCCAATGTTCTCTCGGAGTGGGGTGTGACAACCATGGACGAGGCGGTTGAATTGGGTGAGCTTGCTCTAGCCCGTATGACCTCTCGACGATTTGCTTCTTGGTTGTTAAGGGTGGTTGAGGGTTTGACATCCAACGATGTCAGTCCGTTACGATCTCGTCGCTCAATTGGTAAGGAGCGAACATTTTCCAGCGATCAGAGTGATCATGAGGATGTACTCGATCTTCTCGAACAATTGACGCAGACTGTGTTAGAAAAAGCTCGAACTGAGGGAATTGCGGGTCGCCTTGCAGAAGTCAAAATAAGGTACACTGGCTTTGAAACACATACACACGGGCGTTCGATACCGGTTGCAATGGATGATACCGATGTGTTTCTGAGACAAGTCCGCAGACTGTTTGCAGAAAACGTCCACCAGGATGAAAAAATCCGTCTCATCGGTTTTCGACTGGGACAACTTGAAGAATTGGACTCCCGTCAAACCACGCTGGACTTTGTTGATGAATCAGAGTAACTTGTGCATCCGAGTGAGGGTGTCCCTGAACCCGGCGAGGTTGTCTGGAATCACAATGCCTTCAATCTCAGCATTCAGGGATAAGCCGTTTTCTTTCTTGGTTTTCCAAACCTCACTGTTGAAGGACTCGATGTCTGAAGTTTTGGAATTCAAATCCTCATCGACTGATGGTAGATGTGGGAAGGAATCAACATCGACAGCGCTCGTTCCGTAGAGCGTCATTGAGATGTGATGGCAAAAGAAGGGACAAACCGGGCTGAATGCTGCGAGGAAATCGCGTAGGATGTTGTGAATGGTCCAGGCAGCATGTTGATCTCCATCGTAAAGACGAGATTTTGCCATTTCGAGCCAATGTGAAGGCAAAATACCAGTCCCGAATGTCTTAAGCGCCTGAGTAGCAGTGTAAATGTCGAGGTTTTCCCAAGATGTTCGTACGCTTTCCATCATGGTTGCGAACTCAGATTGAATCCAACGATCTTCAATCGGATACGGTGCAGATGGCTCCTTATCTGGACAATCAAACTGGCTAGCAAATCGTGCCACGTTGAATATCTTCGTTAGTACGCCGAAGTACTTCGATTCAATTTCTTCTGGATTGATGTGGAAATCGTCACCAACTTGAGCTTCACATGCTTTCCACAGTCGGAAACATTCACTACCAATTTTGTTTGCTTTGAGACTGACCGAGCCATCTGGTCCTCGCACCTTCCAAGAGCCTGTTCGTCCTCCGGCACCACATTCGAGGACACTATCTGCATCGATTCCATTCCCGAGCGATTTGGACATCTTTCTGCCCCATGGGTCCATGCCTAATCCATCGATCCATACATGCTTGAAACCTGGTTGCTTAAGTAAGAGTGCAGATTTGAGTAGAGTGTAGTACAACCAAGTGCGAACGATTTCTTTTCCTTGAGGGCGTAGAGCCGTTGGGAACGCCTTTTCGAAAACCTCTGGTTGGTTCAGATAGCCGCTGACGAACAAATTGGAGTTGGAAGAATCCATCCATGTATCGAAGACTTTCTCTTCACCACGGATTTGTCCCATTTGTTCTTTAAGTTCGGAATACGATCCGATGTCTTCTCTTGTATCCCGCTGCAGAACTCTCGACCCTTCAGGTGGTGCATCCTTCCACGGCTGTACATAGGTTCCGGCTGGTGGAACGATGATGCAGTCCTCGTTTTCAGAATACCAAATCGGAATTTCAGTGTGGTACCATCGCCGTCGTGATATAGGCCAATCGATGCTAATGTTGTCCATCCAATCCAACAGGAATTGCCGGTTACGCGGTGGGTGGAATTCAATCTGTTCAATCAAGTCGAGCATGGTGTCTTGCATGTGTGTTTGACGAACGTACCATTCCTTCAGAAGGATGATTTCGACAGGATTCTTTCCTCGTTCTGAAACGGGGACTTCCTGCTGTCGCTCTTCAATGGCATCGATGTTACCCTCCATTTCCAACATCTCAATGGCTTTTTCACGGGCATCAAGAACGGATAACCCTTCAAGAGGACCCGAAATTGCGGTCATGCATCCGTTCAAATCGATCGCTTGGAATGGTGCAAGGCCAAGTTCTCTGAAGACTGCGACGTCGTTTTGATCACCAAATGAACAAACCATCAGAATTCCACTACCAAATTCGGACTTTACCGATGGGTGTGTCTGAATTTCAACGGATTGTTCACGCCCGGATACTGGCATTGGAAGAATGGCTTTCTTCCCGACAAGGTGTTTGTAACGCTGGTCATCTGGGTGGACAACAACAACGCCACAAGCACAAATCAATTCTGGCCGTGTCGTAGAGATGACGAGGTCTTCGCCGTCTTCGGTCGTCCAACGAACATCAACCAATTTGGTCATACGTCCAATTCGTTCAACTTCAGCATCAGCAATGGTCGTTCCTTCGACTGGGTCGTAGATGTTTGGTCTCAAGTCTTCGACGATGTCTCCCTTCTTGAACAGTTCAATGAAAATTGATTGAGTTACCGAACGGTAATCTGGAGCGTCGGTGAGATACTCCGCAGCAAAATCGCAAGAGAGCCCAACACGAGCGGCTGTTTTTCGCATGGCTTGTGTGAACGTCTCGATGGTTTCACGACATAAGTTGAGAAACTCTTCTCTGTCGTACGTTTTCATCTTTCGCTTGGTGTTTTTTTCGACGGTGAATTCAATGTTGATTCCATTTCGATCGACACCCCAAGGGAAGTAGACTTCCTTACCAAGCAATCGTTGAGAGCGAGCCAGAACATCGATCATCGAATATTGAGCAACAGCACCGATGTGCCACGTTCCTGATGGGTATGGAGGTGGTGTGTCAATAACAAAAATTGGTTTTCCGCTCTCTGGTTTGAAACCATATCGTTGTTGATATGCACTTTCGTCAGCGTAATGTTGTTCTTGTATGCTCTTTTCGAGGTCGATTGACCATCGCTTTTCTGGAAGTCGAGGCGTTCCCATGCTTAACACCGGCCCTGCCCCCTGTGAACGGGGGGGTCCGTTTGGTCCTGTCTGCGTTTCTTTTTCAACGGTTCCCTCACAACGAGACAGCAATACTTTCAATGAAAGACCCAAGGGGCCGTTGGGTACCCGTATGCCGGATGACGTCGAAGACAAAACATCCTCTCCTGATGAGGAGGACGTTGGACGTATTCAGGCGATTGCTGACTACAGTCGAGAGCGTGTACGAATTGCCTCGGTTGACATCTCTGCGCGAGTGCGCGACTTTGATGCAAAAAAGGCAGTTGACGCAGTTCTCGATGCTCCGAAAAGGTTGAAACGGGAATGGCAAAAATCCGGAGCAACTGGTGTTATTACTCGTTTCCCGATTGCAACAGTCGCCTTGTTTTTGATGATCACATTGTATTTTGTTACAACCTCAGGATTCCTTGACGACACGCAGTTTGATGATGATCCCAACGAACCTGCGCTCAATGTCAATGGGGACATGGAAGTATACCTTCCTGATGGAAGTGAGGTCAAGGAACTTATCCAAATGGTTGAAGCTGATTGGACAACCAATGTCATGGTCATTTACATTGAGTCGGATAAAAACAACATCACTGACCAGAGGATTTTACAAGAAATCAGCTATGTTGAAAAGAACATCAATCCTTATGTCTCTGACAACGAGAGTGATGATGTCATTTACATTCTCTCAATATCAACGGTATTGAAGGAAATCAATTCAAGTTTACCACGTGTACGTGATGCCTTCATCACCGAGTTGGGTCGCCAATGCCCTTCTTTCCAAGAGGTTTGCGAAAACTTCGCCGCTAGTGTCAACACGGCGCTGTCTGCAGGCGATGACCAATTTGCTGGAGGTTATGAAATTCCTTCCCAGACAACCATTGATTTGATCATCGGTGAAATGTATGAAAACGATGGTTCTCCTACGCCAGGTCTGGATAAACTCGCCCGAAATACTAACGCATGCAGCGGCCAACCGAACGACGAAGGTACTGATGACAACGGTTGTTTTGACGGAGAGGACTTGAAACTCGATCGAGCCATTATGGCAGTAGCCGTTGTCGACACAATTGAAGCCAAAGATATCATCGAGGCTACACAACAACGACTTGACAACATCTCGACCGAACAGCGTCCGTGTGAATTTGACCAAAACGGAAATCCTGCAAGTGCAGACCGTTGTACGTGGGAGGATCTTGGACTGAAAATGACCCTAACAGGACCTGTTCCAATTACGAATTCAGTGACTGAGTTTTCGTTCCGTTTGTTCTGGGAAATTTTCCCACTTGCGGTTGTGCTCGTGGCCGTTGGTCTTTTTGTTTTCCACTCCGATCTGCTCCAAGCTGGTATCTCAGGTATCCGTCCTATTCAAGGAATCAAGGTTGTCATTATTGCCGGCCTTCCGACGCTCTGTGCAGTCTTTTGGACACTAGGAATCATTGGGGCATCAAATTACGAAGTGACGATGACGGTTATCATTGTCGGTCCAATTTTGCTTGCGTTAGGTGTTTCCTATGGTTTGCACATTACCAATAGATACGCTGAGGAAGAGGGTAGCAGAACCGAAAAGATGCAGGCTTCGATGAAGTCGACTGGTCGTGCGGTTTTCTTGTCTGCTGTCACGACAGTCATCGGATTTATTTCATTGATTTTCACGCCCATGGCGCCAATCAAAACCGTTGGAATTGCGCTCTCAGGTGGGATCGTTATCGTCTACATCCTTACCATGTTTATGGTTCCAAATCTTACGCTGATTCTTGATTTGCGTAAACCAAAACATCCTCCACTGAAAGTGTTTGATGCTGCTGTTGACGTACCTGTTAAACGCAACCGTAGCCTTATTGCATTCTTCCTACTCCTTGTACTCGTCTCTGCAACGCTTGGCCAGTCAAACGTTGAGGAGAACATTGACTTGCTGGGTATGGCTCCCGAGGGTGAGCAACCTGTCATCAAGATGAAACAATACAGCCGTGAATTTAATGCGGGTCAAATCGGTATGGTTCTGGTCCACGCAAACGTATCTGGCGATGTGACCGACAATGACCCAACCAACGATGACCCCGCTCAAAATCTAAAAATCATTGACGGCCTTGAAAGGAATCTCAATACTGTTGAAAATGCATCTGCTGTTTCTGTTGTGTTCCTCATGAAAGCGACTGGACTAGCACCTACCCTCTCGGGTCAACCACTCCTTGCACAAATTCAAGAGATTCCTGGCTATGACATTCTACCAGAGGATGTTCGAAACACCTTCGAAGTCTTGCTTGATCAAGAGGTTACACAAGGTGCAACATTTTGGGATTTATTGACCACTCCTGAAGAATTTGGCTTGCCGGGTTCAACCCAGAGTCAGATTTTCTTGCTCGATGTATTCTACTCTTCATTGACCAAAGAGATGCGTGAGATTTTCATCAACTCGGATTATGACCGAACGCTGATCTACATCGATATGCCGTTTATCCCAGTCGCAGATACCGCCATCGCTGTTGATCAAATCAATGAGTATTCTGAGGGATTCCAAGGTACGCATCAAGAACGTGCTGAAAAACTGACAGGAGTTGCTGCAACCGCTATCGAAGTCAACAAATTGATTGTTGATTCACAATGGACCTCGCTCGGATTTGCCATTGTGCTAACACTGATCGTACTTGCTGTCGTGTTTAGGGACATTCGGTATTCTCTCTTGACGACATCACCTGTTATCGCTACCGTTGCACTTCAGTGGCTCGTCATGTGGCAAATGGATGTGCCATTATCGCTCGTAACCGTCATGATTGGGTCGATTCTTGTGGGTGTGGGAGTGGACTTTTCGATTCACATTGCCAATCGTATACGTGAACTTGGCGGCGGAATTGAGGCGATTCGTTCCGCAGCGGTTGGAACAGGAATGTCGCTGTTTGAAGCTGCAGTCGTCACTTCGCTTGGTATGTTTACTGCGTATCAAATTCCGATTCCTGAGATCAAACCGTTCGTAACGGTTATCCTCATTTTGCTATGGGTTGCAGCAGCAAGTGCCTTACTCCTCCTGCCCGCTATTTTCGTTACACTCGAGAAACTTGGAATCGGTGTTGTCGGAGGTCCGTCTGCTATGTCAAGACGATTGGGACTCGGCAAAATGAAAGCAGATGATCCGGACGTTTTGGAAGCAGTTCTCATCCAAGGTTCGAGCAACAAAGAAGCGTGGTGATGCTAAGCAAAGGGATAAGACCTGTATTCCTACCAACAAACATGGTCAAGTATTGGTTAATGAAGTCGGAACTCGACGTTTATCCCTACGCACAACTTGTTGCTGATGGTAAGACCCATTGGGACGGTGTTCGCAACTACCAAGCTAGGAACATGATGCGTGATGAAATGAAAGTTGGAGATTTGATTCTTTACTATCATTCAAACTGTAAACCACCTCATGTAGCAGGGATCGCCAAAGTTTGCAACGAAGGTTATGGTGACTTCACGTCTTGGGACTCGTCCTCAAAGTACTTTGATGAGAAGTCAACTCCAGAAAACCCTCGATGGTTCATGGTTGATATTGAGCCTGTCTGTGAACTTGAAAACATCGTCTCATTGGATGCCGTTCGACAAGAAGAACCACTTGCAGATATGTTGTTGATACGAAGAGGACAACGACTCTCGATTCAGCCAGTCCAAGAAAACGAGTTCCGACACATATGTAGGATGGGTGGTATTGACCCATCCAACGTTGAGTGAAGTGATACCATGCAACACATTAGCGCAACTGATCGTGCTCTCAACATCGAGTACGCCATCCGCGATGTGGTTGTTCCTGCTACTGAACTTGAACGTCAAGGCCACTCCATTATCAAACTCAACATTGGCGACCCGATCGCATACCCCGGTTTGCCAACTCCATCACACATGGTTGAAGCCTTTGTTAAGGCCTTGAACGATGGAAGGAATGGTTACTCGCCATCCTACGGTTTGCCAGAGTTGCGTACTGCAATTGCGAATGATGAACGAACAAAGGGTTGGCCTGCTACAGCGGATGATGTCTACGTTTGCCACGGTGTAACTGAAGCACTGCAAGTCCTATTTCAAGCGACGTTGGATGAAGGTAGTCAAGTCCTTGCTCCTGGTCCCCACTACCCTCCCTACATGGCTTATCCTCAAATGTACGGTGCTGAAACAATCGAATATCGATTAAATTCCGATGATGGATGGTCGCTTGATTTTGATGATATTGAATCAAAGATGAACGACGATGTTCGACTATTTGTTTTGATCAATCCAAACAATCCTACAGGTGCAGTGGTCGGTCAGGAGGAAATTGATCGGTTGCTACAGATTTTGAAACCATGGCCAAATTGTATCCTCGTCGCTGATGAAATCTATGATGGTCTTGACTTTTCAAATCGACATGTCAGTGTTGCCAGTTGTTCTGATATGCATCCTGTTGTGGTTATGAACGGGGTTTCGAAAGTCTACTACGCTCCAGGATGGCGAATAGGCTACATGGCACTTCACGATCCTTGCAAGACATTGTCCTCTGTTCGTGATGGTGTTGAACGAATCCTTCGTTCACGCCTTTGTGCATCTACGCCAGCACAATTGGGATTCTTGGCTGGTTTGCTGGAAGACCGTTCATGGATGAAGGAGTACTCCCAAACTGTGCAAAAACGTCGAGATGTTTGTCTCCAACGGATTTCAGAAATCGAGGGGCTTGAAGTTGAAACACCTGAGGGTGCGTTCTACATGTTCGTTCGGTTAACGGACGAGCACTGGAAGGAAGATGACAAGCAGTTTGTTCTTCAATTACTCCATGAGGAACATGTGTTGCTCGTTCACGGTTCTGGATTTAGTCAGGACAAAGGAAAAGGTCACGTGCGACTCGTTTTCTTGCCCGATGTTGCGACGCTCCATACAGCGTTTGACCGCATCGACGCCTTCTTGCAAAGACACCGCAATGCGTGATGAACAACGGCGAAGTATTCATGATGAATAATCGCAGGGTTTGCACCATGCGGAAGGCATTCTTGGGCATTGTCCTAGTCACCTTGGGACTCCTTCCACAAGTTTCAGCCTCAACGGTTGCTAAGCCGACAGATTTTGATGTCGCCTATCTTTATCCTCTCTTGACTGCTCTATTTATCGCAGCACTTTTGTGGAAATTTTTCGTCCCACGACAACTTTCTGCGTTGCAAGTAGCGTTTGAGATTGACGATAATCTCTACGAAGTACATCGATTGACAAGAACCATTGATGATGCTCGGGAGATTCTACAACAAGGTCGTGTAGCCTTTGGTGTCGGACTTTACATGATGGGAATGCTTGGTGTTCTCCTTTTGATTTCTGAACTCATCTTCAAGCCCGAGGTTTATTTCGAACCGAATTTATGGATCATTGGCTTGTTTGTCCTTCTTCCAATTCTTATCTCTCCTTGGGAAACAATGAACGCTCAGTTAGCAGGTAAAGGTGATTCAAGAATCGGTGCAACCTCGATTGGTGTCGGTGTTCGACGTGTTCTTACGCTCTCCATACTCCTGTTTGCTACCATGATTACGCTGTTTTATGGTATGAATCAAAACGATGGAAGAATCACTCCAGTTTGGTTAGCGATTACCATGTTGGTCTTCATGGCACCGACGATCCTTGCATACGGTCGTATCATGGGTGCCTCTTGGAACATGCTACTCTTGAACAAGTGGAGAACAGCGAACGGTCGAAAGAATCCAATCGATCCTGACAAACCTTCCTTTGTCAACCGATTGTTCTCCTTACTCCTTGTGTTGTTTTTGATTACGATGCCAATCACGGCATTGAATGGTATTGTGACCGTGTTCCATGTCCTCTACAACAGTCCTGACAATAGCGAAGATATCCTGAACTTTGGCGGGATCATTGGACATTCTATCTACGTGCGAATCGACCTTATTTCGGAGATTTTGTTCCATTGGGAATTCATCAAATCCATGCCACAGTTCTTGTCCTTCTATCTTTCATTGAACATTGCGATTGTCGGTCTTGCGTTTATTTTTGAGCTTACCAGAAACTTGATCCTCGGAGGGCAGACATTCGGTGGAATGTTTGGAGTTACACTTGATACACCGCGTGAAATCCGAACCGAAGAATCAGCACAAGGGCGTCAAATTTCATTTGCATTTGCCGGATTTTCTGGTTATACTGTGCTTCTTCTCCTCCTCGTTTGCTACAAGGAATTCGGCGATCTTATGCCGTTTACTTCCGACTTGGAAAATCGAGGATTTAACGAAGAAATGCGACTGCTCGCTACATGGATGTTTATTGCAGTTGGTAACGCTGTTTTCCTCTTCACTTGGTTGTTATCGATTGCACGATTGTCACCTCTTCGCCAGATTCGTTTTGATTTGGATCCCGAAGAGCGACGTGAAGGTGCTGTCATGTTGGCTGGTGGCGATTGGATGCGTGAGTACATCGATAATGCTGCTCTCCAAGAAGACCTCGACGCTCTCATTCGTTTCCAAAAGCAATCAATTGAAGGTGACCAATCCTTGGTTCGTCATGAAAAAGCACGTGCAAAGATGTGGTCCTGTGCCATTCGTGGATTATGGCCGAAAGCCATCGAGGAAGCAAAGAAAGTTCTCGCACAATCAGGTGGTGACGATGACGAGGCAAGGATGTTAATCGCTACCGGCTACATTGCGACACGTCGATTGGATGCAGCAAGAGGTGCATTGCGTGGCTTGCAACAACCCGAAGGATACGATGAGCCTGAGCTTCTAGCATTCATCTGTGAATGGATTGATCCATGGCATGGTAGCGTTGATGAGGATGACCTGTGGGATTGGGAGAACAACTCGACCATCGATCACCTGAATGAAAAGATGCGGATGCTTCGATATTGGTCGCCAACTTTTTCCAAGGAAGCCACTCAGCATAAGGACCGAATTTCTCTTGTCTCATCGATATCCAATGTGGCTACCCTGCGTATGC
Source organism: Thermoplasmatota archaeon (assembly GCA_036158745.1). Lineage (GTDB taxonomy): Archaea > Thermoplasmatota > Poseidoniia > Poseidoniales > Poseidoniaceae > MGIIa-L2. The sequence continues at coordinate 8,029 of JAYYFM010000003.1, read as the reverse complement.
AAAGGAAACACGAAGAAGCGTTGGAATTGGCTCTGGAATCTGTGAAGCAAGACCCGCTTGGAGTTCGACCCCGTATTGCTGCAGCATTGTGTCTCCTCGATCGGGGCGATTGGCATCAAGCACTCTCAATCTACAAAGAACTGCGAGAAAGCGATGTCAACGACCCTCGGGTCAAGGCACTCTCTGTCATACTCGGTCACGAAGCAGATGCGGAGGACATTGAGGTTTCGTTGGTTCTTGAAAAAGGAAAGTCCTTGCGACGTTGGCTCGATGATGCTCCAGTCAATCCAGTAGCTGGTTTAGCAACAAAAGGTGGAATTGATGAAGCCATCAACGCCAATGTTATGATTGTCAATCACGAAGCCGTTCGTAGAGGCATGACGCCACGTTACTCATCATCGCTTATTCATCGAATTGTCCAATTCTTCCTCCTCCCTATGATCTTCATTGTTGCAGGGATTGGTCTGGACTCGGTCTACGGAGCTGCTGAAGGTGCGGTTGCCACTGTAACGTTGTTCGTTCTTCAATTTGGAATGCACCGTTTCAATCGACAGCAACGCAAACAAATCAAGCACCGAGATCAACGGTCCCTAGTTCAGTACGCAAAAATGATGAAACGTTCGAAGGTCAAACCAAGTCGAGACAACATTCCTGTAGGGACTCATCTCTTGCTTTCTGGTATCCTTGTGACAGTCAACGGCGTCGTTTTGGACATTGGTTTTCCAGGATGGTTGACGGAACGATTGCCTAAAGATTCCGACAAGACGATTCGATCTCGATTGAAGCGTAATGCGCTTTCAATCGCCAAAAACCGACCTGGTAAACTCTCCATTCTTTCATCAGGATGGTGGCTTAAGAGGCCAAAAGAAGAAGATTCAGACACGCCTGCTCTCGAACGACTGATTGGTCCTGTTGCCTATCGAGGGCGACAAGCAATGGTCCAGAAAAAGACGACAGCACTCAACCGCTCAACAAGCATTGGTCCGAGTCGAACGCCTGTTTCTGAACTGAATCTCTCCAATCGCAATGTTCCAACACACACCATCGCAAGCGAACGCTCAACATACTCTGGGCCGAGAAGGCCAAGTCAGCGTTGAATTCCTGTTGGTCCTTTCACAGAATTCATGAACCTCGTTGTCTAGCGTGTTTTATGGGAAATCTCTCTCCACGCGATTCGGTGAACGCAGTCCTCGATGCATCTGCGAAAAGTGCACGATTGTACGGGCACGGCCTCGGCATGATTGCCTCTGAAAACATCATCTCACCCAATGTCAAACGGGCAATCAATTCCGATCTTCATGGGAGATATGCAGAAGGTTTGCCAGGTAAGAGGTATTATCAAGGCTGCGATGATTTCGACACAATTGAGGACATTGGAATCAATCTAGCAAAAATGGTCTTTCAAGCAAATTTTGCTAACATTCAATCAACCTCTGGCACCGTTTCAAACATTGGTGCATTGAAAGCTCTTGCAAAACCAGGTGATGCAATCACCGCCGTTTCAACCGCTGATGGTGGACATATTTCCCATGCTCGAATGGGGGCTGTTGGACTGCGTGATCTTAATGTTTCCACGTATCCATGGGACGAGGAGAGGATGGAACCCGATGTCGATGCATCATGTGCTCTCATTCGAGAGGTACAGCCCCGAATTACGTTGGTAGGACAATCGGTGTTTTTATTCCCTACGCCGCTGAAAGAATTAGCCGATGCAGCACATGAGGTCGGTTCAACAGTGATGTACGACGGTGCGCATGTTTTGGGTCTCATTGCCGGTGGGGTCTTCCAAGACCCGTTGCGTGAAGGTGCTGATATCATGACTGGATCGTCACACAAAACCTTCCCTGGGCCTCAGGGAGGATTTCTACTGTCATCCAGCGAAGATACATCCTTTCATCGACGCCTCAACAATGCCATGTTCCCTGGCGTGTGCTCTTCTTATCACTTGCATCACGTTGCAGGAAAGGTCGTTGCACTTGCTGAATTTGAGGCGTTTGGTCAAGCCTACGCAAGTGATATTGTCCGTAATGCGAAGGCATTCGCTGAGTCACTCGCTGCGGAAGGGTTTGACGTGCTTGCAGAGTCAAGAGGCTACACGGCATCGCATCAGGTTCTCACACGACACGGTGAAACCGACTCAGGAGCAGGTGCAGTCGCGGCACGTAGGCTTGAGGATGCTGGCATTATTACAAACATGAACATGCTTCCAGGAGATACAAAGGCAATGTCTCCATCCGGGCTTCGCCTCGGTGTTCAAGAATTAACACGTGTCGGCATGGGCGTCAATGAAATGGCGGAAGTTGCATCGCTCTACGCACGAGTCTTGCTGAAGCAGGAAGCGCCTGAGCAGGTCCGAAAAGACGTTCACCACTTGAAATCCGATTTCCAACATGTCCAATATTGCTTTGATTCCGAATCCATCCCTGCCTACGAAGGGATGTGAGGTTCATCGAATCAACCGTTGCGTTGGACATCGTTCCAGAGCGTGGTTCACTTGTCCATCCATTGTTCGGTGAAGTCGTTCTATGGAGACAGCACGAATTCCACTCGTGGTGGAATCAGTTTGAAGCCATCATCGATCATCCTTTGAGCCGCACATTCATCAATGGCGTCGTTGATTCTCTTGAGTTCAACAACACAATGCCCCGAGTGGGTGGTTTGTTTCGGAAAAAGAAGTTCAAGAGAGAATCCGATCATATCGGTGGCCAACTTGGTTGGGGGACCTTTTCACTCGAAAACCAAAACGTCGTACAATGTGCTCATTCCTTGCCCTGTGTTGCATTAGGCCAGTACCTCCTCGAAACGTATCATGAACAGCGATTCAAGGTGCGATGGGTTGAACCAAGGCCCCAAACCGTACAACTTGAAATTGAATCATCCGCTGATCTGCCTCATCCAAAGCCTGCCGAATCTTTGCCATGGTCGAAAATCCAGCAGTTGAGGTCTACAAACTCGTCGTTAACGCTCGACAGACACCCACAAAATGAATTGAAGTTTGAAGGCGAACGTGTTGTGTTGATTCCGATTGAATCGATGAATCGCTTTCTATCCGGATGTTTGCCATACGTTTCTCAACGAGATGTAGGTTGGTTCGATGCACATTCCGCCAAATTCGATTCGCACGAGCATCTCTTGAGAGCAACAATACAATCGATTTCTGGCATGTTTCTCAAAACTGAACAACCTGTCTACATTATCGATGAGTCAAGTTGGGCTGCATACATAGAGAATTACATCTGCGAACGTGGATGGGGCAATGCACACGTTACGAGCTATGACACATCGAACTATACTTTGGAATTAACAACGCCCAGGCAAAGTCAATTTCCATACACAATTGGGTTTTTGTGTGGCATGTGGGAACGTGCCCATGGGCGTGCTTATCGATTAAAGATACGAAAAGAAAATGATACTTTTGTCGTTCAAATCCAATCTTTGCTCGATTATGAAAATCAGTGATTGTCTCCGTATTTGACTTCAATTTTTTGAGCAAACAAGGTCAAGGTTCATAACCGAACCATGTCGTCGACAGAGTAGTCAAGACGCGGAGGCTACATCCTATGTCACTTAATCACAACCAAATGGCGTACGCAGCAATCATTTCTACCCTCATTTTTGGGTCCCTATTTGTAGGTATCAGTGGGTTCTATCAAACATCATCGGGCGTTGGTGATTTTGATAGTGCAGCTGAAGAAGAGATTACGCCTCAAATCGAAATTTCTTCTGGTGATGCAATCGACACCGATGGGGATGGTTTGCCCGATGTTCTTGAAGAGTCACAATACGGTACGCTGAAAGACGATCCTGATACGGACAACGACGGTATGAGTGATGGTTGGGAAGTTGCTCACGGCCTCAACCCGCTTGATAGTGGTGAAGCTGAGGAAGCAGAGGAAGAATCTGGTTCCACAAATCAGGCAGATGGCGCAGAAGTAAGCAACGAAAGCGATTCGTGGCCTGACCCAACCCAAGGAAAATACGGTGATCCTGACAACGATGGTCTCACCAATGAACAAGAAGCTGAATTGGGCACCGATCCCCAGCGAGCAGATACAGATAACGATGGTTTGAACGACCGTTGGGAATCGATTTACACCATGAATGTCTCATCACCCGACGGAACGGTAACTCTCTTCAATCCTTTGTCTGGAAACTGGGATTGTTCACTTCTCAATGGTCCACTCGAGCAAACACTTTCAGATATCCTCGAAGGATTCGAGGGTGCACCAAGTTGGGAAGAATTGGAAAGCCCACTCGGCCGACACTCTTGCGACCAAGTCCTTGATTTCGATGACGATGGTCTGCTGAACTTCCAGGAGGAAGCATACGGTACGAACCCTGCTGCAAAGGATTCAGACAACGATATGCTCCCTGACATTCTCGAGGTCAACAACGCTAACATGATTCTTGACTTCCAACTTGGTTCAAATTGCGGCGAACCCGTTATCACTCCTCCTTCACAACGTCTTCCAACCGCTGCTCCATTTGCTGATGAAGTAAGTGCATCGTGGTTCTTGTCGGACATGGACGGAGATGGCTATCTCAACGGCCCGAGTGACTGGGACACCGATGGTGACGGAATGCCAGACGGATTCGAGTATTGTTTCTCGTTCAAGAACAACCACCCATTCGGCGTATCGAACCCGCAGAAAGCCGTCTCTGAACTCCTCAGTCCATCCAATGCATCCGACGGATACAACGACTGGGATGAAGATGGGCTCAACAATCTTGAAGAATATCAGGTCGCCCTCAAATTCGATCTTGTAAACGGGCTCCCATCTTTTACATCACCATGGACCGAAGATACAGACCAAGACGGCATGCCTGATGGTTGGGAAGCTAGCCAATACAACCGGACGACGCTTGAATACCCGCTCAACCCACGCAACGCAAGCAACGCGAACGATGACATCGATTTCGATGGATGGGATTCTGATGGTGATGGTGACGTCGTCTTTGATGAGCTTGAACTAACGACAACTGTCGTCGATGTCTACGCTCAGAAAGGCGATTATGTCACAGCAAACTCAACAGTCGCACGAGGGCAATACACGCTCGGCGGTGGTAACAAGCAAACCGTCTATCTCGTCGCTCCTGTTGATGGCTACGTTTACCACGTCAACGTAGCGCCCGGTGACCAAGTAGAATCTCGATTGTTTGTTTGGATGAATGTCGTTGAAGAATCCGAACGATTCACCAACTTGATGGAATATGAGGCCCGATTTGATGAAAGCGGAAATGCTGTTGGGCGCTCAACAGATCCCACGCATGGAGACACGGATCTCGATGGTCTCCTCGACGGTATCGAAGTCGGTGGCTGGGAAATTCTGGTTGTCAACAGAGGTGTACAATTGACATGGGTTGTTTCAGATCCAGGTCTCCCTGATACAGATTCGGATGGTCTTTCGGACTTTGTTGAGTTCTCCTCCGCTTGCGATGGTCAAGGGTCCAACGCTTCCAACGTTGATACAGATGGTGACGGTGAAAGTGACCAGCAAGAAGCAGTACTCGGCTACATTTTCAACGGTGAACAATACTTCACCTCGGCTTGTATGTTTGACACCGACAACGATGGACTCGAAGATGGAGAGGAAGTTATCGCCGGTGCTGATAACTTCGTTACACACGCAAACAATTCGGATACGGATGACGACGGTCTAATCGACGGCAACGAAATTCTGTTTGTTCCAAGACCGTTCCAGCATGAAACAAATCCGTTAATCAACGACACAGACGCTGACGGTATGCTCGATGGGTGGGAAATGCAAGTCAAGTCCACGGAAGACAACACGAACTCTCACTCTCTATGGGTTGCCATCTCGAATTGGGATCGACCTGGATGCACTGAAAGTACATCCAATAGCTGTCTCATGGAACCAGGGGGCTATGTTTGGATCAATTGGCTCGGCGGCTTTGAATTGCAAAAGAAGTACGAGGTCCACGAAATGAATCTTTCAGGATTTGACATGCCTGGCAACCCACTCTGCGATGGATGCAAGGGACGTTGGGCTCTTGACCCCTCTCTCAACTCGTTGAAGGATGATACATACGATATTGACAACGATACGCTGCCGAATGGTGCTGAATCTCCTACAAACTGGAATACAAACCCAGTCGACGATGATACTGATGGTGACAAACTACCGGATGGTTGGGAAGTGCAATACTCCTACGAAGCAATCAACAACAATCTCGTTGATAATGCAACCATCAGTGCATACGGTGCTCGTGGTGTCATGGACCCTTCGATGGCAGACAGTGACCTTGATGGAATCGATGATGGAGCGGAAGACCCAGATCAGGATGGTCTCAACCGTACAGGTCTAATCAGGAAATACTGCCCAGGTTACAATGATTCAACCAACGCTGAGTGCAACATTGACCCTGATACACCCGACGGACTGAAGTTCTACAACAACCTTGAGAACTACACGAACTATGAAGAATTGCAAAACGGTACGAATCCTGTAAGCAACGACACTGATGGTGACGCTTGGGAAGACGGCCCAGAAGTTTACTACATGGATCACGATGATGATGGAATGGCGACCGGTTGGGAATATCACTTCGAATTTGATCCATTTGATGGAGCAGACCGGCTTGTTGATAGTGATGGCGACGGCCATACAAACTACTGTGAGTTCAAGTGGGATACCAACCCACGAAACCCAGTCAGTTTCCCGGGTCAAGGTGAGTTGTGCGATCCGTTTGAAGGTCAGTGAAGTATGTTAGGAAAGACCAAGGCAGCCCATTTGCTCGTCTTGTGCCTGATGTGCAATGTCTTTTCCTTTTCTGCAATTGCCAACGACACAACGATTGAACCTGAAATTTCATTCGATCAGGCCGATGGAATGCTTACAACCTCCACATTAAATCTATCAGGTGATTCAACTGTTGCACTTACCTCAGTCGAAATCACAGTTTGGAATATCTCCCAACCTGACCAATGGTCTCTCATTACATCAAGTCCATACCTTGACCAAGTTGTACCCTACACAGATCCAGCCACTGAACTCACAAGATGGTCATGGGAACATACATTCAGTATGGAATCAGTTGATTGTACCTGTTACGTTGAAATATCGTTGCTTGAGCAAACAGATTTGATTTCTTTTGGTTTAATTGCATACATCGGTGATGAACACCATCGTCCGGTATTGAAGCATGTATCGGACATCAGCAGCAGCCAGATGTATTCAACAAAAATCTTCAATGACAACTCACTCGATTTGTCATTCAATTATTTGCTTCCTCCGTCGCAAATTGAGTCAATCGAGCCAAGTGAATTGATTCTCTCCAATGTTCGAATTTGTCCCGCACCATTTGGTATCTGTTCGGAATCCTATACAAGTCTCGATAGCACCGACGTTGCATTAGACAACCTACTTGCAATCGAGGTTGATGCTGATGCACAATCGATACAAGATGGGTATTATCTCTTGCAGGTACAAATTCAAGATGTCTATCTCACATTATCGAACAACATCACACAGTTTGTTGTTCTGGATCAATCTAAACCTAGTGTGAATCTAACAGCTATCGATGAGGTAGTAGAGTCACAACCAATCTTGGTCGATATCGATGTTGATGACGGATACGAAGGATCAGCGTATACCATCACGTGGAGCATCACCGAACCAGATGGTACGCCTCGTGCAGTTTTGGAATCGGAGATTCTCGAGGACAATCGTTTACACTTCAAACCGACAAAAGCAGGAGAATACCGTGTCAATGCACTGGTTCGTGACACTGGAGGTCATTTGGTAACAGTAATTCACAATGTAAGCGTCAGCAATATTGCTCCGATTATCGAAATCCGATTCGATGGTTTCCTTGTAGAAGACGGTTCAACCATCACTGTTCCATCCTCAGGAAATTGGACATTTAGTGCGAATACATCATTCGATACTTCCAACGACCAAGATACCCTCGAATATACGTGGTTTGTTGATGGGAAAACACTTCTCAGCGGTAAGTCCTTCCTCGGGTCGGATGACCTTCAACAGACAAATTATCGTGAAATAAGGGT
>JAYYFM010000002.1:0-22964 GCA_036158745.1 Thermoplasmatota archaeon | reverse complement strand
AAAGGCTCAGTGTACCCGATGAGAAACACGTCATCGAGTTAGGAACATCCGTCTGGAGCAGAACCGTTGTTGGTCAATTCAACCTTGCACAAACCGTTGGTTCTGTAGCAGCAGCCCTCCTTCTCATGGTGGTTTTGTTCAATCCATCAATTCTTGGCTTCGGAGAAGACGAGCCAGTGTACCAGCCGATTGGATTTGATGCAAGTCAAACACGATGGTATGCACAAGAACTCGTTAATTTGGGGCATCCTGAATGGGAAGGTCGTATGTCTGGAAGCCCCGAAGAGGCTGCTGGAGCGCAAATGATTCTCGACAATCTTACAGAAATGGGCTATTCTCCTCAGTTGAATACCTATCCAGTTCCGATGTTTGCCATCAACAGTGCCCCCATTCTCTCCATGTGCATTCCACCTGCAGGAGGATTCTTTGGAGGTCCTGTCACTGGTGCAGCATGCAACAGTGGCGTGGGTGGACAGATTACAACGTTTGAGCATCGCACAGAATTTGTTCTTCAAGGATATTCTGGTTCAGCAGATTATCAATTCGGTCAAGAAATGGAATTGATCGACCTTGACGATGGAACTGTGGATTCACTCTGGACCGATGCAGCAGGTAAAGTGGGAATTGTTCGAGGTGGAAACAGCATCGACGGGAACACTGGAATCTACATCAAGGCTGCTGAAAATGGACTCGCAGGAATCTTGAGAATCAACAATCAATCCAATTGCGGACAGATTGTGGCTGATGACTGTATTCCAATTTTCAAATCCATTCGTGTTGACGACATGAAAGCTGCGAACAGTGGCTCGATTCCAGAAAATATACCATTCATTGCGGTTTCAAACAACACTGGAAACCAGATGCTTGAATTGGCTGCACAAGGAGCCTTCCTTCGTTTGTTCTCCGATGTTGATAATGCAGGAGAACTCTCGGTCAGTGTCCCATGTGGTACGCTCTACGGAAAGAGTGAGGATCTCATCATCGTAGGGGCTCATCACGATACGGTGTATCATGCCCAAGGTGCAGTCGACGACACATCAGGCACGGCCACTGTCCTTGAGATGGCCCGTCAAATCGCCATGGTTGCCAATGAGAGCGGCACACCCGAATACACCATTCGATTTTGCACCTGGGGCGGAGAAGAGGAAGGACTGTGGGGAAGCAAAGCGTATGTCGGCGCCAACGCAGATGAACTCGCTCGAAATCTACGATTGTACATCAACTTGGACATGAATCACGTTGATATTGACATTTCAAACCGTGGAAATTCTTTGAGATTCTTTTCCAACTCTGCGAAAGACATCAACGCTATGAAAGATGTCCTCGATGTCATCGAAAAGGAACGGCCTGATTTGTTCCCAAAATACTCGGTGTCAACCGGTCTTTTGGCTGGTGAGAAAGGAGAGCCTGATGGCATGCCTTACAACTCTGACCATGGGCCATTTGTTTACGACCTCCCTGACGGAGTAACGGGGAATGCATTGGTTTGCTATGGTTCGGGTTCCTATGAGTACCACACCTATGCAGATACAATGGACCGTTTCAATGAAGAATCGCTGGGCGTTTCTGTTATCGCCTATGGAACCTACATCCGTCACCTCGCTTGGCCCGTCTTTGAATGAGCGTTGAGTTCAAGAAGGCGACATAAGTGGACAGGTTATGGTTAAACCAAGCGCACATGCCTCACATATTTTGGTTGCTTCTAAATCCGAAGCCGTACAGATTTCTGAGAAGATTGGCAAACTCAAAGATTTTGAGAAACTCGCTCGAAAGAAATCCACCTGTCCATCGTCCCAACGTGGCGGTGATCTCGGGTGGTTCCGAAAAGGAAACATGGTTCGTGAATTCGAAGAGGCTGTTTGGAGTACGCCGCTCAAAACGGTTTCAACCCCCGTCAAGACTCAATTCGGTTATCACCTGATTTGGGTTCATGAGCGAGATGAGGAGTGATTTCAATGTCGATTTCCGTTGGCTTGGACGATTATCTCGTTCACGGCATACACGGATTTTACGATGAGGAACACACCAAACCTCAACCCTTCAACATCTCAATACGAGTCGACTTATCGAGCAGTGTCGAGGATGGACAACTTGGCAGTACTGTGGACTATGCACAACTGCAGGAAGCCATTGACAATGTTGTATTGCACTCTTCTCCGATACGTCTTCTGGAAACCATGGCGCAACGTATTTCCAAACAGATTCAAGATTCGGAGATTGTCGAAACTGTGTTTGTTCGGATTGAAAAACCAGAAGCTCCACTCCCCCATCCAGGCGGTTTGCCCTACATCGAATATACCTGGAATCGCTGAATTCTACCCTCGACAAAAGGGAGGATTCAAAGCCTCCATGCCTCATGGTCTAGCATGGATTCTCCAAGCCGAGTGTACGTTCCCTCCGTTCTCGAAGCGGAAGGAAATGCGATCGGAATGGGGTGTTTCAGTACCGAACAAATTGCCTGGGAAGTGATGAAAACCTTCCTTGGAAAAAGCGAACAAATGAATCTTGAACAAGCAACCATCATCGCTTGGGATGTTGACGTTGTTGGCGAAGAAGGAATGACTGTTTTGACCAAACTCGAAGGGAAAATTTGTCCCGTGTGCCAACGTAGAACCTTTTGGGTTGACCTCGAACATCTCTCAGCCTTGTGCTACGGTTCGCAATGTTCAGCATGGATTGAGCAGAGTACCGTTGATCCTGAAATCATTGACTGTGGTTGGCCTCCGCTTCGCTTCCTTAAACAAGTGAAAGAGATCGAGGAAGCGTACAATGAATTGCGAACGATTGGAGCTGATGTTCTTGCTTCGGTCGATGAGCATCCGGATACTGCAACCCAGCAATTGTACGAATCGACCTACCACACCAATGAATGATTACATTTCTTGAATTGGTGTAATTCCGAGTCCTTCAAGACCAGAGCGCATGAGTTCACGTGCCATTTGGCTGATGGCAAAGGCGAATCCATCGACTTCGTTCTCTTTCACGACAGGACAGTCTCGATAAAACCCGTTGTAAGCATTGGCAAGTTCAAGCATGTGAAGAGCAAAGAGGTGTGCTTTTTGCTCTCGAACGGAACGCTCGAGAACATCGTTGTGTTTGCACATCAGCCGCAACAGTTCAACCAAACCTTCTGGCATTGCATCGGCACTAGGTCGTTGAATTGAAGACGTTGGGAGAGTATCAGCACGCTTCGATATTGAGCATGCTCGTGTGTGAGCATACATGATGAACGGTGCAGATCCTGCTTCAAAGGCAAGTGCTTCTTCCCATCGGAATGTGAAACCCTTCTCCGGACTGACCTTGATAATGTTGAATCGAACTGCTGCAGTACCGACCGCTTCTGCAATCTTCGCAACCTTGTCATCATCGTATTCGGGACGAAGTTCACGAACAACTGCAGAGGCTTGTGCATGAGCTTCTTCCAAGAGGTCGTCCATGAACACAACATTGCCTTGTCGCGTACTCATCTTCCCCTCGGGTAGTTTGATGAACGAGTAGAACAACACTTCTGGTCGCTTCTGTCCAAGCTCCTCAAGCGTGAGCCCAACTTGCTTTGCTTGCAATTTGTGGTCTTCACCAAGGACATTAACAAGCCGGTTGGATTCACCCCACTTCCACATGTGATAAGCAACGTCACGTGTTGCATAGAGGCTTGAACCATCTCCTCTTCTATAGAAGAACTCAGTCTTTCCTTTGAGTCCACGTTGACCGAGATCAAGGAAGCCAGCACCGTTGTCCGCACTGTCGGATATCTCCAAACCGTCCAAGGTCTCCATGAGTTGGGCAACGGTCCCATCCACAACAAATCTGGATTCCTTCGTAAATGTGTCATAGGAGATTCCGAGACGTGAGAGCGTGGCAAGCATGCCTTCCAGTACTGGGGCGTATGCTGCTTCAAACGATTCCAATACACCGACATCACCATGTTCGCTTGCATGAACCAGCGCACCTATCTCTTTCTCAATCTGGGCTTTTCGTTCCTCATCAGCATCCTTTCGAAGAATTTGTGCGGCCTGATACCACCGAACGCGTTGATGATCTGCTTTTGTGAGCCATCTCTCCGATGGAGGCTCACGTTCCGAGAGAAGGTCATTGACATCATCCTCAGATAGATTGCCGAGTGCCCAAGCAAGGACACCTACTTGTTTCCCCATGTCATCAACATAGTACTCTGCTCGGACATCATCCCCATGAAGTCGATGCAAACGAACAAGCGTGTCACCAAGGATGGCATTTCGTGCACGACCAACGTGAAACGGTCCGTTTGGATTAGCTGAAGTATGTTCAAGAAGAACAGTCTCTCCAGTTCGTCCCGAATTTTCGAGAGCAGAGCCAATGTGTACTTGATTCGAGAGAACCGCATCTGCGAGCCATTCAGGGTTGGCAGTGAAATTCAGATACCCGTTCACAGAAGAGACACTGGCCAATGCATCATGTTGAGGAAACAACGCTGCAATTTCATCTGAAATCGCCTGTGGTGCTTTCCTCAAAACCGAGGCGAATGGAAAACAAGGAAGTGTCAAATCGCCTTGACTCGCTTCACGACTCGGTTGCAGCAAAGATTCCCAAGCTGCCTTGGCAACACCCATCTCGGAGAGAATCGATTCGAGATGAGGCGAAATTGTTGCCTGAAGAATCTTCATTAAAACACCTCACATCATTGGGTAGCGAAGGATTGCTGCCAAGCCACCAAAGCCGTGCGCAAGTTGCGCTCCTTCTTCTGTATCAATCGAAATAAAGGCAATTTCACTGTTGGATTTTGCAGACATTTCACTCAATACATCGATCAAAGAAATGTTGGATAGTTCCTTATGTGAGTCATTACTCACTTCACAGGCAGGGCACTCTGGAAGTTCTTCTGTACGTGACAGAGAGGCAGTCCATGTGTGACCACATCCACCACACTCGATTTCAACTGAATTTTTTCGCATGCTTTCGGAGATGAGGAGTGTATCGACCGCACCTTGTTCAAGCGCTTTTCGAATCATCATTTCACCGTAGGTCGCCCGTGGTTGAGCCTTGATCAATTCAGCAAGGAAACGATTCATGATTTGTCGCTCAGCATCCAATTCGATTTCACCCATCAGGGCTCCAGCGTTATCGACCAGTTCACGTACGCCGGATTCGTTGGAGTAACCGACATCGAAATGCGTCTTAGCGATCTTCTTTGCAATTTCATGATGGAAGTATTCGTTTCGAACGACGTAATCTTTGGTTGCGCCAGGTCCACCGATGATGATGGCTTGAATATTCTCAAGATTTGGAAGCCAGTAGGAACAGGCGTGTTCTGTTGCTCGCTTGAAGAAGTTGTGAGCTGCTTCCTCGATCAAACGCTCGAAACGTTGGGCAGATTGACCTCCTTGTCGGTGCTTGCCCATGATGTTGGAAACCAAATGCTCTTGGACGTGGATACGCTTGCCAGAAGCGATACCATAAGCAGCCTCAGAGCGATCGATAACAAACAAACCGTACGATCGCTTGTCAACGAGCATGTCTTCTAACTGCGTTAATTCGAAAGCCGAATCACAACGGTAACGGAACGAAAGTAAGGCCTGTGGTGGATCATCGATGACAACCGTTGTTTGACGAGTTTTGTTGTTTCCAACGATGATAGCGCCGGTAAACAAAGCAATACCTCGCTCACCTGCATTCTTGAACCGCGAAAGCGAAGAGATTGCTGATTCAATGGCACCTTGGACGTTCTTTCGAGTGGATTTTGATTTGATGTTGGCAGCCTGCCCATGCTCGTTTTGGAGGAGTGAGCGAGCATCGCTGATTTGTCGGTCCGGTGGTATAATCACCGTTACAAGTTCGGTTCCAAATCCTTTCATTTCACGGAGGTCCTCAAGGGCAAGTTTGAGGCGAAGCCTTCTCGCTGCTAGTTCACCATCATCCGACAACGTTTGACCCCCTATCTGTTGGGGTCGGACCAAGGGTTTTCAACTCTCGCCTTGGATTTGATAGGACAAGCCATAAGAAACGCCTTGTCGAGGCGATTCTATGGTCGCACCAACCATCATTGCACTGGGAGGTTCACTATTGTACGGCGATCATGATGTCAAAACATGGCTTGGACAACTTCGCCAGGCCATCGTTCATGTTGAGGGTAATGGTCGGAAAATTGGACTCGTTGTTGGTGGTGGAAAACCCGCACGAGAGGGTATACAGTTGGCAAAGGATTTGATTTCCGACCGCTTTAGGCTCGATGAAATCGGGATTGCAGCCACGCGGTTGAATGCGACTGTCTTGCAAACCATGTTGGCAGAAATAGGCTGCAACGTTGCAGATGTTGTACCAACAACAACGGATGAAGCAGCGAGTCTGTTCGAACGTTACGATATTGTCGTCATGGGCGGAACAAAGCCGGGCCATACAACCGATGCGGTGAGTGTTGCATTTGCACGCGATGCTGGATCAGCTCATGTCATCATAGCGACCAATGTTTCGCACGTCTACACTGCAGACCCACGCACCAACGATGATGCTGAACCTCTCGACACACTCACGCTCAAGGAACTACAAAACATCACAGGTAAGGAAGCGCTTCAACCAGGACAAAGTGCTGCAGTTGACCCCATCGCTGTTCATTGGGCGATCGAATGTGGGTTGAGAATTGGCGTTCTTGATGGACGTGACATCCGTCGGATTGAAGATGCATTGGAAGGACGCCCGTTCGAGGGAACCCTCGTTCAACCGGAGTGATTTGATGGTCGATGCATCCGCTGTAAAGCAGAAAGTCAAGAACATGCCAAAACGCTCGAAAGCGATGGCTCACATTCCATCACACAAGCATTGTCGCGTGTGTGGCATCGATATTTCAGCGAAAGCAGAACAGCGTGTCTGCAAAGACGAAGATTGCGTCAAGAAGTACGAAAAGGATGAGAAAAATAAGGAACGAATGCGCGTTTGGATGCTCGTTTTCTTTGGCATCTTTGCTTTCTTGACCGTCCTGCCGGTCCTTGCTCGGTTGATGTAAACCTATCTTGAGCGGTGCCAACCCTCAGGCAAGACAAGGGGATCAACCACTTCTGCAGCCTTGACTTTACGGACGACCTCCAAACGTAGAGCATCAAGTCCAACGTTTTCCAAAGCACTCATCGTTGGCCGACCTTCATCATCGAGGAGAAGCGGTAACTTTGGTTCGCCTTGCGAACCGTTGTTCCTCCATCGCTCTTCGGATTCTTTAACAAAATCCCAATCTTTTGGGAGTGGTTTCAATGCATCAGCCTTCGAACTCACAACCATCAATTCCGTACCAGGCAGGAGTCGTTCTACATCCTCCAAGAGATTCATCTGGTCTTGCCACGACATGCCACATGACTCCGTCCGATCAATGAGGAACAGAACCAGGCTTCCAATGTGCTCTAGAGCAGCAATCGCTTGCAATTCAATGGAATTTCTCTCATGCATTGGTCTGTCGAGCAATCCTGGCGTGTCCACCATCTGGTGTTGGAGACGGCGCTGTGTAAAATGCCCGATGTGAATCTGTTTTGTTGTAAATGGATAATGATTGACTTCCATGTTTCCAGACGAGAGGGCGCTGATGAAAGCAGACTTACCGACGTTTGGAGCACCACAAACAACGATGACGGGTAAGCTGCTATCGATTTGTGGTAGGGCTTTTAGAATCTCACGCGATTCGTTGAGCCATTTCAATGAGGGACCAACTCGACCCATAATCGAACCAATACGTCCGTAAGCTTCTCTTCGCGCTTCATGCATCAATTCAATTCGGGCCGTGCGGATAATCTTACGACTGTTTTGCGTTGCAATACGTTGGACTTGTGACGCGCCCCATTGCAACATCGACAGGTGATGTCGATAATCATCCGTACCTACACAAGCCTCAATCATGGCGACATCAAACTGAGGCGATTGATCGAGAGAGGGCCAAGTCTGAACCGTTTCAGTCAACATCGTATGGATGATGTCCGCAGCAGTTTGGACCATACGCGTCATTTGTTTTCGAGTACGAAAAACACGGTTTGGGTCTTCCACACGGTCTGCAGCCTTGCGGGCACGTGAGAAGGCCTTGTCGAGAACTTCGTCCTCGAACAAGACCGTTGGCAGCTGCCTCCACGTGACTTTCATGGGAACCCCAAATCAAGCGGAGCGCCAACACTTCAAGAACCCCTCACCCTGTTCAAACCATCAAGAAAGAAATTGCACATGGTTATGTAGGGTCGCCATCCAGAGGACATCATGCCGAAAAAATCGAACAAGGTTGACCTTCCAGATTGGGCCATAGGATTGTGGAACGACCTAGGATCTCCTTCACTTGACAAACTCCAGGGCGTCCATAGCGGTGATTTGCTCGAGCGTCGAAACGGTTTGCGGCGAGACGACCTGATCGAAATTCTCATCGATGCACGAGCATTGATACCAGACTCCGACCCATGGGTTCGTGGTCGGTTGATTTCTTCAGGGAAAACAAGCCTCGAAATTCTCGATGGTGATGGCGTCCAGAGATTCATCGCCCGAGACACAATTGTCCAAATCGTTCTTGTTGCGCACACCCGTCCTGCCTACATCGACGACAAGGAACTCCTTGCATTTGAGCGAGAAGATATGAAGCGTCGCTCAACACTCCACGAAAAGGTCGAGAAAGAAACAACTGGAAACGACGATGCACATCTCTGGGGATGAAAGCATGGATGTCCCTCAAGGATGGTCGATTCAAGATAACCACCTCATGCGGGAATTTTCATTCGAGAACTTTGCTGCAGCAAAATCATTCATCGACGCTATTAGTGAAATCTGTGAACAACAAAATCACCATGCTGACCTCCACTTTGGCTGGGGATACGTGGTTGTCGAACTCACGACACACGACCAAGGAAAGGTGACGTCTCTCGACATCGATGTTGCAAAAGCCATCAACGCTCTTGAGGGATGAACATGCCAAAGGACCCTAAGGGACGTGGATCACCCGGTTACGACCGACATGTCTTCATTTGTGGTCATGAACGCCCAGAAGGCGCAGCACGGCCATCGTGTAGAAACCGAGGCAGCCTTGAGTTGCTCTCCAGCATCAAGGCTGCCGCCAGAGAAGAAGGATTACCCAACATCCGAATTCAGAAGTCAGGTTGTTTGGACTTCTGTGAAAATGGAATTGCATGTGTGGTTTATCCAGACGGTACGTGGTATCGATTGAACACTGAGATTGACATTAAATCGTTCATTCAAAACATCAAACATGGGACGGCCGATTCCGCTCTTCTAATGGATTTTGAAGCGTAATCACAGCTTGACCGGTCGTGTTGCACCACACGCTTGACACTTCAGAAGCGTAGTTCGGTCTTCCTTTATGAAATGTGTATCAGGTGCAGAACATTGACTGCACTTGATGTACGTGTTCACATAACCAACAATCGCCTTCTTCAGACGCTTTGGTGGAATTCGTCCTTTGAATCGTGCACGTGGACCATCTCGGGAGCCAGATGTACCGAGTTCGTTGAGAATGTATTGATACACGTGATTGTCGTCACGATCCATCATTCCTACAACTTCAGTAAAGTTGCGAAGAATGGTGTTTGAACCTTCGATCATAATCTGGGGTTCAGGCAAGCGCCATCGTGCACGGGATGAGATATCCTCGGGAATGTTATCACGTGCCCGATTCAGCAAGGTCTCATAATCAAAGTCGCTCATGATGACTCCTGACACCCCTTTCTCTTCAAGTCTTTGATGAAAAATATCCAAAGCCTTCATGGAGGTAAGCATGTTCGCTCAACACGATAACATGACACTGAGTATTGAAGAGTTGAAAACCATCGTTAAGAATCTTCGGAAAGATGGACTCAATTCGCAACAGATTGCTGATGAATTGTCGCTTTCCCAGGATACCATCCAATGGCTTCTCACCGATTCAACTTCTGAACGACCAACAGACGTACGTGTCGGGTGGAGGACCATCGGTGTTCGACCTGCTCGCATTACTGCCGTAGGCGAGATCATGGCAGATGTTGTCATCGAAGAGGTGGAAACTGTGGACACTGTTGTGGGAATCTCCATCAATGGAATTGCCTTCGCACACGAGGTAGCACAATCGCTCGACGTTGAGATTGCCATTCATCGAAATGTCGATGGCGAGCCTGGAGCAGGCGCACTGTCCAACAAGTACGGCCAAGTTGGTGGCGGGAAGAAAGTCGTCATCATTGACGATGTTTTGTCGAGTGGAGTGACGATGAGCAACACGATTGCTGCCATTCGAGCAGCTGGTGGAGAGGTTGTTCTCGCACTTGTTCTGGTGAACAAAACTGTCCGTAATGAAGTCGATGATGTTCCGCTACGTGGATTGATTCGAGCCGTGCCAGTTTGAGGTGAGTTCATGCATTGGTCGGATGTTGTCGCACAACGACTTTCCGAACGAGGACAAAAACACATCGTTTCGACTGGAATCACGCCGAGTGGTGAATTCCACATTGGCCATCTTCGCGAAATATTGACTGGTGACATGATCGCCAAAGCCGCAAAGAAGGCAGGACTTGATGTCGAATTTGTCTTCATTGTCGATAGTGCAGACCCTTTACGCAAGGTCTACTCATTCCTCGATGATTCATATTCAGAATACATCGGTCATCAACTCAAGCAAATACCGCCTCCAAACGCAGAGGGTTGTCCAGATATGGAACGCTTTGATCAAGGCGTTTCCTATGCGGATCATTTCCTTGAACCATTCAAACAAGCCCTCGAGCAAATCGACGTTCGACCAAGGTTCATCGATAACTACGAGGCTTATGCAGATGGGAAGTTTGCTGAAACTGCTCGAATTGCCTGCAACAATGCAGACAAGATTCGTGAAATCATAGAGCGTGTTTCGAGTCGTGAACTATCAGATGATTGGTTTCCTTGGAACCCCATCGATTCGAAAGGCTCAATCGATGGAATCCGAGTGACTGACTGGAACGACCCAATCGTTTCTTGGATTGATGCAGAGGGCAATGAAGGGACAAGCGATGTAACAAAGGGAGAAGGTAAACTTCCCTGGCGTATTGACTGGCCAGCAAAATGGGCTTGGATTGGCGT
Source organism: Thermoplasmatota archaeon (assembly GCA_036158745.1). Classification (GTDB taxonomy): domain Archaea; phylum Thermoplasmatota; class Poseidoniia; order Poseidoniales; family Poseidoniaceae; genus MGIIa-L2. The sequence goes on along the minus strand of JAYYFM010000002.1, from coordinate 11,936 downwards.
TACAATGGAACCGTTCGGAAAGGACCACGGTGCTGCTGGAGGATCGTACGATACGGGGAAAGAGATTGTCGAATTGTTTGGAAAGCCAGCTCCTGTCGATCTCACCTACGAATGGATCAGTTTGCGTGGCCAAGGAGCGATGTCGTCCTCATCGGGCAATACCATCGGCCCATTGGAGGCTCTTTCCCTTGTACCGCCTGAGATTCTTCGCTACCTTGTCGCCTCAACAAAACCCAACAAAGCGATTGAATTTGACACTGGCATGGGACTTGTCAATTTGGCAGATGAATTCGAACGAACCACTGCACGAGAATTCTCTATAGAAATGCAAAAGCAAGGCTTAAGCAGGCGCCAAATGGTCGCCATCGAAGATGCGAAAACTGCACTTGAGTTGTCAACTATATCTCCACTTGAAGAAACATCGAAGGTCACCTTCCGTCATCTTGCCATGCTTGCACAAACAAAATCCAACGACGAAGATGTCTGGAACTCACTCGGTCTCGCAGGCAACGTCTCTCAATCGATGATTGATCGACTCGATCGGATGCGAACATGGATTCAATCCCGACATTTCCCCGATGAACTACGCATAACCATTCTCAAAGAACCAGATGCGGAGGCTGTCGGACGTTTGGATGATGAGAATCTCGCCATTCTACCGCCACTCATTAGCGTCCTTGAGGTGGCTGAATGGGAAGCTTCGAGCATCCAATCAACGATTTCAAACGCAGCGAAATCCCAAGACATGTCGCCACGACATGCCTACAGAGCACTCTACCTCTGCATCATGGGCACGGAACGTGGACCGCGATTACCGACAATTCTTGCAGAACTCAATCAATCAGCCGTTGTGAACTTGCTACGTGCATGTCTTGAGGAAAGTGTAGAACCCTAATGTTAGCACTCTCTCGACCCTAAGAGTTGAAAAGAGGTCGGACCATCTCAACAACATGGCAGGCGTCTTTTGTCCGACGTGTGAAGCAGGTGTCGAAGCTGCAGCGAAGTTCTGTCTCTCCTGTGGCCACGATTTGACAATTCAAGGCCCAATCACCTCAACGGGCCATGACCTCAACCAAATCAAGGAAGTCATTCGTCATCGAGAAGACCTCTCAATGGCCGAAAAATTCGATATGATTGCTCGTGTCGAAGAAGGTGCAAATCCGATTACAATGGGTATCGCTGCCCCTGCAGATGACGGCGAACATTTCGACATTGGTCAAGCGTTCGAAGGAGCAGGAGAAGAAATTTCACCACTCAAGAAGCACGAGTTTGGACAATCTCCTGCAGCCAATGCAGCCGTTCGTGCGGTTATAAAAGGAACAACAGGCTGGGACATGATTAAAGCTGGAACATTGGACATGTCCGATGACATGTTTCGAGATGCCATGGACCATGGAATGGACGCATCGACACACATTCACGACGTGGCAAGTGGAGAACACGAAGGAATTGATCCGGAAGCCATGCGGGCCATTCCGGTCTTGAAACCACCGAAGCGAAGTTTTTGTCCAAAATGTGGATCAGACATTCACAATAACACCATGTTGCAATGGAGAAAGTGGCGCGAATCATCATCCGACGTTGTTTCAATGCAAATGGAAGCTGCGATGGAAACTGCTCTCATTGAGGTTGCAAGTCATTACGTCAACGTGATTCAAGCACTGAAGGATGAGCGTGATGATGCTGTCGCACGCGCTGCAAAAGCCGCTGCCGATGGTAACGAAGATGCGCTACGAGAGAAACTTGAGGCCGAAATCCGTGCTGAACTCGAAAAGGAATTCAAAGCAGATGGCAAATCGAAGTCTTCTGCAAAGTCTGAACCAAAGAAAAAATCAGAGCCAAAGAAAACACAATCCAAAGCCAAGAGTAAGCCCAAGTCAGGTGGTCTCTTTGGTGCCAAACGTCCAAAGAAGACGTACGAGGGTGAGCCAGGAGGAAAGGCAGACTGGTTCCTTGAAGAAGCACTTGATACGGTCTACGATCCGCATGGCACCGGTAAAGCAGTGAAAGCGGCAACCATTTTGGCTCGCTCTTCCGATGGGAACGTACGTGTTCGAGACGTCGTACGAGCCTATGCACTCCAAGGCCGTGATGGAGTAAGTGAACTTGCTTGGACAAACCCAATCACTGAGTATCTCATCGAAGCTTTTGATGCTTGCTGATTCACGAGAATTTTGAACTCAAATCGAGCACATAACGGATTCCGATGACAAACAATACTGCAACAAACAGTTGCATGATGCGCTGCTCAGATATTTTGGCAATACCGAATCGAGCACCGAAGTTCGCTGCGACAATCACGACGATTGGAAGGCTGAGCACCAACCAAAGATTGGAAGTGAGCACATCGACTTGACTCTGGTCGAGTGCGACGAAGTGCGTCAGAATTGAAATTGGTAGAACCACCATCATGATGTGAAGGCTTGTACCAATCGCTTTGCGGGATTCTAAACCTCCGTATGTACGCAAAACAGGAACGTAAATCGCACCTGCTCCAACGGCCAAGACGGAGGACAAAAGGCCTCCTGAAGCTACGCCGACTCGGAGAGGTAGCATGTTTGGTTCGTTGTTTTGTGCAGTTTGATTCTTTTTTGAACGAAGCGTTTTGATGATGGCCCACGTTACGAAAACAAGGCTCAGTGATTTGAAAAATACATCAAAGGAACCACTCAACGATGCTACAATGACAACTCCGAGAATTGCTCCTGGTAATGCTCCAACAAGACTTTGCTTGAACCGTACATCGGAGACGTGGCCTTCTTTGCGATGACGAAGACCTGAGCCCCAGGAGACCGTTGCAGAAAGACCGAGAGAGACGATCAGTAAGGCTCCGTCAATCTCCCATCCCAATCCGTAGTGGAGCAAAGGAGCAAAGAGCAGACCTCCCCCTAATCCAAGTGGTGCGAAAAGAAATCCAATGAAACCGCTGCCAAGCAGAACCACAGCCATGGTAGCAGCGTCCATGAGATGCCCACGTTAACGCAGCATATCATATCAACCCAATCGGTAGTATAGGTTCAAATAGGAACCCCACACGAAGCGAGTTCATGGACCCACTTATGATTGGACTTATCGTTGGCGGATTTATCGCTCTTGTACTCATTATCTGGATTTTTAGCACGTGGAACCGCTTGGTACGCTTGGAAGAAAACGCAAACAAATCTTGGGCAGACATCGACGTACTGCTAAAGCAACGCTATGACATGATTCCAAACCTTGTCAACATCGTCAAGGGATATGCGGAGCATGAGCGAGAAATCTTTGAGCAATTTGCTGTGGCTCGACAAACAGCCGCAGGCGCTCTTGCTCAAGGCGACGTCAAGGGCGTTGGAGCTGCTGAGGGTATTCTCTCTGGGATGCTTCCGCGCATCAACATGGTTGCTGAGCAATACCCTGACCTCAAAGCAGACACATCCTTTGTCAACCTCCAAAACCAATTGGTTTCTCTTGAGAACCAACTCGCTGATCGACGCGAATTCTACAATGCATCTGCAACCAACTTCAACGCAGCCATCCAAATGATTCCTACCAACTTCGTTGCTGGCATGAAGGGATGCGTGCGCAGAGAACTGTTCGTTGTCGAAGGTGTCCAGCGAGAGAACGTTCAGATTTCCTTCTGAATACGAACATTCAAGTCTGAACCGCTTGATTCACAACCGAGGAGCATCCAATGTTCTTGGTGATTGGTCACAGCGATATCGCCGTTCAACTGGCGAGATGGTGCTCTGAAAGAAGACCTACACGACTGATTGGTCTTGCCTCAATGCTTCAAATTGAAGATGAAATAGGTGACTGCGAAATCTTGCCACTGCCACAACCAATGGCAGTTTCAGCGCTTCCAGATGGTGGACAAAAACCAACTGCAGTCATCGTAGTTGATGTCGATGTTCTCGAGGGTGAACAAGCATTATCCACACTTCGTGAACGATGGCCAGATACACCAATTCTGTGTGAGAAAACAGTTGGTAGCGGTCTTGATTCCGTCGATAAGATTGATGCAAAGGACATCATTACTGCTGCGTACAAAGAAAAGGTTCGTGCTTGGGAACGTCACGCTGGTGCGACGGTATTGGAATCGTACATACGTCACCTTCCTGAACAATCCAATGTAGCCATTTTTTGTCACGATAATCCAGACCCTGATGCCCTCTCTTCCGCTTTAGCCATGTACGAATTGGTCGCTTTCTTTGGCCATAAGCCAACCATTTACCATGGAGGGATGATTGAACATCAACAAAATCAAGCGATGGTTCGACTCCTAGAGATACCACTGAGGAGAATTCTTCTCGATTGGGAACTGGAAGATGTTCTCAATCAAGCAGAATGCATCATTACGGTCGATTTCCATCAGCCCGGAGCCAACAACGTCCTTCCTCCAGACTGCGTGCCTCACATCATCATCGATCATCATACGTCGGACAAGGCGGTATCAGCAGATGTTGCGTTCCTGCGACCAGAATACTCAGCAACTTCGTCGTTGATCGCAAACCTCCTCATGAACATGAGTTTGGAAATGACACCTCGCTTGGCAACAGCATTATCCTTTGGTCTACGAACAGATACTCTCTCATTCACTCGTTCCTTCAACCAAGTCGACCTGAGAGCGCTCATGTGGTTGAATACATGGGTCGATGATGAACTGCTTCAGTCCATACAAGCACCACTACGCAGTCCTGAAACCTTGGAATCGTATCGTGAAGCGTTAGCAACTATGGTGCAAAATGATGGCCTAGTTCTCGCCCCAATCAAAAACTTGGTGCGACGTGATGATCTTGCTCAAGTCGCTGATTTTCTCTTCGCGACATCCAACACCGATCTCGTGATCGTTTACGGGATTCAGCGGCAAAAGATGCTCTTATCGGCAAGAAGCCGCCGAGAACATCTTCACGTTGGTTTGGCACTCTCGAAAGAATTCCCGGATGGACAGGCAGGTGGACATCGCGTTATGGCTGGTGGTCAAGTGCTTCTTTCAAATCTCGGATTTGAAGTTGGACACGAGCATGAGGAATCTCAAGAAGCGATACTCTCAGCCTTTACTGAGCGCATGATGGAGTTGTTTTCGCGGGGTGATGAAGAATGAGTACCTCCTCACCATACATCGACATCTCCCCCACTCTCCGTTTGCTGGGTACGGCTCACGTGGCGACAACTTCAGTCGAAGCGGTGAAAGAACAAATCGAAACGTATCAACCAAAGATCGTTGGTGTCGAGTTGTGCAAGACCCGCCATGATGCACTTGTGGAGGGCCGACGTCTCGACAAAGAAGGTCTACGCAGGGTCATCAAAGAAGGCAAGGCTCCAATGGTTCTGATGCAAGCCATGTTGAGTGCTGAACAGCGCCGACTTGGTCTCAACGAAGGCCAAGAACCAGGTGCAGAATTGTTGGCTGCTGTTGAAACTGCCAAAGCTGCAGGCATTGATGTCGCATTGGTCGACAGAGACATCCAAGTCACAATGCGAAGAGCTTGGAAGAAGATGAAGTGGCGAGAGCGTTTCAGATTGCTCTTCTCACTTTTTGGAGATGATGAAGAACTCGAAGAGGACTTTGACCTCGATGAGTTGCTCACTGATTCGGATCTCTTGTCAACCATGATGGAGGATTTGAAAGAATTCTCACAAGGCGCTGGAGAGGCCTTAATCGATGAACGGGACCGATACATTGCTGAAAAAATCATGCAATCGAAAACCGAAGAGAAGATGTTGGTCGTGGTTGGAGCAGGTCATTTGAAAGGAATTGAACGAGCGTTGAACCCCTACAATCCATTATCGACTGAAGAATTCGAATCGATTTCGACAGTTCCGAAGAAAGGAATCGTCGGCAAAGTGCTACCATTTGCGATACCGTTGATTGTCATGGGGCTTGTTGGATTTGCGTTGTTCAACAACAATGAGGTTGATTACGTCAAGATGCTCACAGTTTGGACACTGTTTAACGCCATCTTCGCAGCAATAGGTTGTATTCTTGCCCGTGGCCACCCTCTGGCTATTCTAACAGCAGCCTTGGCAAGTCCAATCACGTCACTGAATCCAGCACTTGCAGCAGGATGGTTCGCTGGATACGTACAATTGCGTATATCTGAACCGACAACTGAGGATTTGCAACAATTCCTCAAAGGAACATCCATTGGAGGATTCTGGAGTAATCGAGCAGGTCGTGTACTACTTGTTACTGCTCTAACAAATCTTGGAAGCATGCTTGGCGCATGGTTTGCAGCTGCTGGATTCATAGGCGGCGGCATCACCTAGTCCAACGCTCGTAACACGCGCAACAGGTCTGAATGAGCTTGTACATCATGCACGCGTAACCAATCGATTCCAGCATCGTATGCATAAGCAGCTACACCAAGTGTGCCAAACAAACGATCTTCGCTCGTAGAGTGACCTGTCAACTGCCCAATCATCGACTTCCGAGAAACACCCCACAAGATGGGAAAATCGTGGTCACCTCGAAGGGAATTCCAACCTTTGAGCAGATCGATGTTGTGATCGAGGGTCTTTCCAAAACCGATTCCTGGATCGAGACAAATACGATTCGGTTCATGTCCTGCATCGACGAGTTGCTGCGCTGTAGTGAGAAGTTCGGATGAAATTTCTTTGACAACATCACGATACGAAGGATTGGCCTGCATCGTCTTTGGTTCCCCGAGCATGTGCATGATGCATACTGGAACGTTTCGATCCAAAACCAAATCCATCATGTCTTCTGAACGCAATCCAGAGACATCGTTGATGATTGTTGCACCCGCATCCAACGCTTCTCGAGCAACTTCATGGTTTCTCGTATCGATGGACAGAGGAATGGATGGATGTGCATTGCGAAGAGCCTTGATGATTGGTAAAACTCTCGACAACTCCTTTTCTATAGACACTGGTTCGGACCCGGGGCGCGTACTTTCACCACCAATATCGATGATACCTGCTCCTTCTGAAATCATGGCCAAACCATTGTTCAACCCTTCCTCGATGCTGTGCTGGCGAGAAGGCCCATGAAATGAATCAGGCGTGATGTTGAGAATACCCATGAGGCCTGGCCCTGCGAGATTACGGCGGAAGGAAAAAGGTGCCAAGGCATCAGCCATGAACAGTTCCAGTAAGGATGGATTGATAAGGCCTCATGCCCAAGCCTCCTGCATGTCGGAGACAGAAGGCAACCATTCAATGAGTGGTTCCAGTTCATCAACGGCTGACCTAGGCGTTAGTGAAGCATCACTCGAACTCGCTGAGCGTGTTGCCCTGCGACTCGACATCTATGACAAACCCGCAATTTTCAACATGCTTTCCAGCAGAGCAAAACTTGGTGCTGGAATAGTCACGGTTTCATTCTTGTTATGGTGGCTCTTGATCAGTAACTCGTCCTCTGATGATCTTGCAATAGGTGTCTCCAAATTCTTCGCTTTGGATTACAATGAGGTCGCCTTAGCCGTCATGGCACTTGCGTTCCTTCACTCTGCATTCGGGGACTTCGGTCGAGAAATGGGGTCGCTCGTGCCATCACTCATTTCTGGAGTAATGATCATCATGGTCTTGCTGTACGTCGGAGAACCTGTTGTAACAGCATTCATGTCCGAATCAATGGAAGTCAATACTGGCCTCTGGCGAAGTCTACGCTTGGCGCTGGTTGGAGCAGGTACCGTGTACGGAGGCCATCTGATCGTTGATGCATACCTTCTTCTCTGGTTGCGGCGCTTCCTCGAAGCAAACGAAGACATTGTACTCACACCACCTGGCGAAGACCCCGAGGCTATTTCTGGCGAGTAGGACCCGTTTCCTTCTTGAACACCATCGTTGAGGCAAGGTTATGGCCGAGCACGATGTTATCATCTTACGACTTGGTTATCGGTTAGGTCGAGACCCTCGAATTACAACTCATCTTGCCTTGGTTGCAAGGGCACTGGGTGCCAATCGCTTCCTTTTTTCTGGAGATGAGGATGAACGTCTCTCTGAAAACATTGCTTCAGTAAATCAACGCTTTGGCGGAGACATGGTTGTGGAACACATCAAGAGTCCAATGGCATGGCTTCGGAAATTCGTCAAAGACGGTGTTGATGGAAATCCACCAGGTATTGCCGTCCATCTGACCATGTATGGAGCCTCCTACAGAAGCGTAACACCCACCATTCGACGCGACCGTCCTCTTGTTGTCATCGTCGGTGGCGCAAAGGTTCCTTCTGAGGTATTCCAAGTTTCACAATACAATCTTGCAGTCGGCAATCAACCACATTCCGAGGTTGCAGCTTTAGCGCTCTTTTTGGATGGTTGGTATGGATCTGGTTCTGTCGAGAGAACAATCGATGGCGGTGAATTGATTATCAATCCAAGCAACACAGGAAAAGACGTGACTGATACGAAGTAAGCGCACATAATTCCATCCAAAACCTTCCCCAAGCATTATGGATGGCCTATATCGAATAACGCTGATGTCGATGGACGGTAGCAGCCCTTCCGGATTCGCCCCGGGTCGACTCAACCATGGTGTTGTAAATGCACCTCGGTTTGTGGACGCTGCAGACCCACTCCTTGACAAATCAGATCTTCCCCCAAAAGCAGGAGGAGAAGGACTCCTTCTCCTTGCTGATGGAGGCAGATACGAAGGGACGCTGTTTGGAGCAGAAGGATTTGGTGAGGGTGAACTTGTCTTCACGACAGGAATGATGGGTTACCAAGAGTCCTTGACTGATCCATCATGGGCGGGACAGATTCTCACGTTCACTTATCCATTGATTGGAAATTATGGTATTCATGGCGGCAAATCCGAATCTCGAGCCGTTTGGCCGAAAGGCGTCGTTGTTCGACATGCCATGACAGACCCTGACCACCGTGATTCAATTGGAACGGTTTCAGAACTTCTTCAGGCACATGGTGTCCCGGGTATCGAAAACGTTGACACTCGGGCCATTACAAAGCGCGTTCGGGAACTTGGGACTGTTCTCTGTATCTTCGGGCCCAAGGAAAAAGAGCAGGAGATGCTCAAGCGTCTTGAAGTGATGACATCGCCTGAACTTGACGATTTGGTGGATCTTGTCTCCATCGATGAGCCCGTCGTTCTCAATCCTGGTGCAACCGATGATCTTGGCCATCCGCTGCCACGCATTGGTGCGCTTGATTGTGGCGTCAAGTACAACATTTTGAGGAACCTTTGTTCACGTTTTGAGGTCGTTTGGTGCCCTCCCGATGTCGCTCTTGAAACATTGAATAATTTTGCGATTCAGGCATTGTTTTGCTCCAATGGCCCAGGAGACCCTGCCCACCCTGGCAAGGCTACATCAGCACGACACACGCTCGCACATGCAGTTGCATCTGGACTCCCCGTGATGGGCATTTGCTTGGGCCATCAGCTCATGGGCTTGGCATCTGGCCTGAAAACGTACAAAATGCGTTATGGTCATCGAGGTGCAAACCAGCCTGTCGTTGATCTGAAAACACGCCGTGTTTGGATTACCTCACAGAATCACGGCTTTGCTGTTGCCGATCCAGAACACGGTATGCTCGCTGCTCATCCAAGTGGAGCTACATCACCTGAAGGTGAGAACCTCCATGGCTACGATGTTGAAGTACGATACATCAATGCAAACGACAAGACGGTGGAAGGTCTCGATGTTCTTGGTCGGCCTTGCTTTACAGTGCAATTCCACCCTGAGGCGTGCCCGGGACCACACGATGCCGAACCTCTCTTCGACCGATTCAGAGAGATGGTCGATGAACATCTACGAGGTGATGTCTAATGCCAAGAAGAGACGATCTCAACTCGATTCTCGTACTTGGTTCGGGTCCAATCAAGATTGGCCAAGCAGCCGAATTCGATTTCTCTGGTTCGCAAGCTGTTCGTGCGCTTCGTGAGGATGGCTATGAAGTGATTCTCGTCAATTCAAATCCTGCCACCATTCAGAACGACCCAGAAATGGCAGATCGAGTGTACATCGAACCACTTCTACCTGATACTGTTCGAAAGATTCTCGAAATCGAAAAACCAGATGCGCTTCTTGCAGGAATGGGTGGCCAGACAGCACTCAACATTGCAAGCGAGCTATCGCACGATGGAACACTTGAGCGATTGGGTGTTGAATTGATTGGGTCGGATCTTGATGCCATCGACAAAGCAGAAGATCGTGAATTGTTTAACCAAGTTTGTGAATCGATTGACCTACCAATCTCGCAAGCCATTGCTTGCAATTCTATGGAAGAAGTCATCAAAGCGGCTGAGGAAATTGGCTCATGGCCGATTTTGATTCGACCTGCTTTCACCCTTGGTGGACTCGGTGGTGGTACAGCCTTTGACATGGGTCAGCTCGTTGAAATCGCAACGCTTGGGTTACGAAATTCGCGCATTAATCAAGTCCTCATCGAGGAATCCATTCTTGGATGGCAGGAACTTGAATACGAAGTCATGCGAGACACTGCAGACAATGCGACTATTGTTTGTACAATGGAAAACATCGACCCAATGGGCGTGCATACCGGTGAATCCGTTGTTGTAGCACCGCTCCAATCCTTTTCTGATGCAGATCATCAAGAACTTCGAGACAAAGCACTCGCCCTCATTCGAGAATTGAACATCAAAGGTGGTTGCAACGTCCAGTTTGCATTTAATCAATTCACTGGCGAGATTCGAGTCATTGAAGTCAACCCACGAGTGAGTCGTTCCTCTGCTCTTGCTTCAAAGGCCACGGGCTACCCAATCGCTCGAATGGCAGCAAAAATCGCCGTTGGGTACACACTCGACGAGTTGCCGAATCCAATCACAGGAGAGGGAACGACGGCAGCATTTGAGCCAACACTTGATTACGTCGTTGTTAAGATTCCTCGATGGCCGTTTGACAAGTTCAGAACAGCAGACAGAACACTTGGCACCTCCATGAAATCGACTGGTGAAGTCATGGCCATCGGTAGGAACTTCGAAGAAGCATTCCTCAAAGCGTGGGCATCCCTCGAACAAGGTTGTCCATATCCACGCCCGTTAACCCGCGCCGATGAGTCCGAGGGTGAAGGCATGGCTGAACGTGCGCACGAGCAACTTCCAGACAGTGTTCTTGTCGATTGGTTGCAAACGGCAACCGATCGTCGCATGGGCGCGCTTTTGGAAGCCTTCCGACGAGGATGGAGCATCGAGCGAGTCCACGAAATCACGCGAATCACTCGATGGTTCCTGCAACGTTTCGAGCACATCGCACAAATGGAATCGAGCCTAGTGAATATGGGTATTCGTCCGGGTTCTCTGGATCGAAAAACAATGATTGAGTACAAATCGCATGGATTTAGTGATGCCCACATTGCTGACGCTCTTAACGGCTTCAAGCCAACGGGATGGAAGGCTTTGCCGAACGATTGCAACGAAGAAACAGTGATGCTTCGGCGCCACGAATTAAAGGTGCACCCACGCTATCGTATGGTCGATTCTTGTGCAGCTGAATTTGCTGCAAAGACACCGTACTACTACTCGACCTACGAACCCTTCCAGGACCATGGTATCGATCATGTTCCGAATTTGGATAAGCGAGACAAACAACGCATGGTTGCGATTGGTTCAGGACCGATTCGGATTGGTCAGGGGATTGAATTCGACTATGGATGTGTCCATGCAGTCATGGCCATCCGTTCTGCTGGTATGGATGCAGTTCTCATCAACAACAACCCCGAAACGGTCTCCACGGACTTTGATACATCTGACCGTCTGTACTTCGATCCACTAACCAGCGAATGTGTCTCAGAGATTCTCTTGCGTGAGAAAGCCCATGGCATCCTCCTGCAATTCGGAGGACAAACGGCCATCAACCTCGCACAGCCCATCGAAAAGCGACTTACTCACTTAGCATCGAAAGGTGCAGATGTACAGATTCTTGGTACGAGTGTCGATGGAATCGACGAAGCCAGCGACCGAGAACGTTTCGAAGCATTTGCCAAGAAACACGGCTTGCGGATGCCGAATGGTGCGACGGGTA
>JAYYFM010000001.1:0-27693 GCA_036158745.1 Thermoplasmatota archaeon | reverse complement strand
CAAGCCTTGGCGTCAAATTGACCGGAGCAGGGGGAGGAGGTTGTATGATCGCACTAACAATGAATCCTGAGGAAACTGTTGGAGCCATTGAAATGGAAGGTGGTCGAGCGTTTATTACACACTTCAATGAGCCTGGTCTTGCAATTGAGCATTTAATCTAGAAACCGATACTCATAGGTTTCGCCATCAAAGTGTGGGCTCTTCCTTTATATATGCGGGGAGGAAGCCACCAAATCATGACCACTGATGAAGAGCGCTTGACTGTTGTTAACGTCGTAGCAAGTACCCGCGTAGCCGAAGAACTTGACCTGCCTGATATCGCAATTCAACTCAATTGTGAGTACGAGCCAGAACAATTCCCTGGTGTCGTCTACCGTGTGACGGACCCGAAACTTGCCATTCTCATGTTCCGCTCAGGACGAGCCGTTTGTACAGGTGGAAAGGACGAAGACAACATTCACACAGGTATCGATCGAATGATCAAAGACCTACGAGCTGCAGGTATCACAACTTGGGACCTCAAGGATGTAGAAATCGAAGTTCAAAACATGGTTGCAACCTACGCTCTCCACTATCCTGAAGACTACGATGGAAACGACAAGTTCACTGGTGCTCCACTTGCAGGTGAGCCACGAAAGTTGAACCTCAACAACCTCACCTTCCACTTGCCCTTCGACAAGGTTGAGTACGAGCCAGAACAATTCCCTGGTCTTATCTATCGACTGGATTATCCAAAGGTTGTCTGTCTGATTTTCGGCAGCGGTAAGATGGTCATTACCGGTGCGCGACACAAGGACGAAATCTTGGAAGCAGTTGAAATCATCAAGGACGAACTTGCTGATCTCCTCTGAGGCCATCGTCGCACCTTTGATGTGCAAGAACATGCAAGCACATGCATGGGCGGAGTGCTCAAGTCACGTGTCTTGGCCCTGCTCGTTCTTACCTGCATGATTGGGTTCAGTCAAATCCCATTGGTTGAACATAACCTTCTGTTCTCTAACGAGGAAGTCGTTAAGCGAAGTGGTTCCGATCCTGGAGTAACCGACCTGCCCTCATGGAGAGTCGGTGATAAGTGGATTTACTCAGGGACGTTTGACCCATCCATTCTCATCACAGACACGGGCGTTTCAGCAAACGTGGGTGAGATTCGAGGCGATGCAACAGCAGAAGTCACGGACATTCTCGAACTTCAATTCGACAATGGAACCGAATGGGTCTACAAGCTGCGGATGTCCGCAGATTTCGACAAAAGTGGTGTCGAACTTGAAGGGTTCACTGGGAATGCGGAAATCCAATTCACACAGACCGAATACCTTCGAGTGAGCGACTTTGCGACCGTCAAGAACGACCTCGATTTGTACATCAAGTTCATTCCATACGGCATCGGTTCGCTCACACAAATCCTCGGTGATATCACGATTACGAACGAATACAGCCCTGCCACGGAGGCGTACGATTTCCCGCTCCGCTATGGTGAACGGTGGACTTCACTCACAACCGCATCCTCACAATGGTCCGGTCAGAGCGATTACATCACACCGTTCCCGCCACCAGAAACAGATACCAACACCACAACATGGGAAGTCACCGATGTTGGACAACCTCGAAACGGCATTGGGGCTGGGATTGCTTACAGTGGATGCGATGCATCGTACGAACTGACATCATGGAACTCCAATGGCGTCTCAACGGGTTACCGATGGTACTGCCCAGCGGTCAACAATTACGCATGGCGGCATGCTGAAGAGGATGTTGGACTGACCATCGATTTCCGTTTGAAGCAGTACATGCCAATCGGAGCGACGGGCGTTGAAAGCAACAGCGACCCAGGCACGCGGCCGACATGTGTTGAAGTCGAACCTGAGCGTTCTCTAACAGCACTTGATTCACCACTTGAAGTCTGGGTTCACCTCAGTCCATCGTGTTATGGAACCATTGATGGAGTTGGGGTTGAGGTCGCCTACGATGGTGCTTCTACCACTGTCTACACTGCTTCAAACGGTTCAGCAAGCACAACGATTGATTCAGGTAGCAGCATTGATTATTCAGCAACGAATACCGACTGGTCCAGTCATGGCATTATGGCGAAATCTGGAAGTTACGTTGGCGCAGCAACCATTACGCTTGATGAGTACCTCGTTGGTCTTGACTTGATCGCTGATGAAGAGCGAGCTGTCATCATTCGAAACAGGAGTGGAGTTGTCAGCACTGTCAGTTCCCTATCGGGTTACAATGTCCTTCCCGGTGATGACTTGACCATCGAAGTCGCTGTTGTCAACAAAGGAATCACAACATCGACAGCCACTGATTTACGAATCTATCATCCCGATGGTTCAATCTTTGACCTTGGGTTACCACCACTTTCTACGTATGAGTCACACAAGGTCAATTTCACCTGGACGGTTCCCGCTGATGCAGCGATTGGAACCTTGCCAATTCGATGGGAATCAGATCCTTTGCAAGTCAACACTGCTGATGCGGATGCCGATAACGACCTTGGTGAAATTGAGTTGTTCATTGGACGTCTACCGACAGCAGTTCTCGAGCCCATCGAAGTCTACACAAACGTCGAGACGGTCATCAATGCCTCAGGTAGTTTTGATGAAGACGGTGGCAACGTATCCTGTCTGTTCAATGTTCCTTGGTACGATGGTACTCGCTCAGCAGCGTGGACGCGAGTTGAATCCATGGATTGCATGCTGAATTGGACATGGACAAACGATGGAGAATATCCCATCGAGGTCACCATTACAGACGAAGAACAAGACGAAGTCGAAGGCATTCTTGATGTCGTTATTCTGAATCGCGCCCCAAACATCGAGGTCATTAGCGCCCGTACCGAGGTCAAAGTCGAACATCCTGTTACGCTCTATGCTTACGCAAACGATACGGATTCTGAAGACCCGTTTCCTGGAATCGTAGATGTGTATTGGCCAAATGCGATTTGCGAAGAAGGATACTACACGCGAGTGTGTACAACGACTGCACCGACTGAAGGATGGCATACATTCCAAGCCGTTGGTGTTGACGATGATAGTGCCATGACTATGGTCAGCATCGATATCAGATTCACCAACATCAACCCTCACGGGCTATCCGTCACCATGACCAACGAGAGTGGTCCACTACCACTCGATGTCCAGCAAACATGGCATGTTCAAGAGGACCAAATGGTCAATCTTCGTGGCCAAGCACTCGATTCAATCGATGATTTGGATGGCTTAACCCATCGATGGTGGCCAGATGATGCACAACCAAATCTCATCAAAACCTTCGATGGGCGTGTTTCGGAATTTGAGATGATGTGGGAGACATCTGGCCTCCACCGCATGCGTCTCGAGGTTAGTGACTCTGAAGGAGCCAGCAGCGGCACATACGAGCGATGGGTGAGTGTTGCAAACGTCCCACCAGTTGTTCAACCACTGGAGCAAGTTCTCCCCCTCGCCGAAGGAGAAGAAGTTCGATTGGTCGGCAATGCAACCGATACGCCCTCCGATTACGATACGTTGGTTCGTTGTTGGGATGTTGATCCCGGTCTCGATTCCAATGATATCGGCGGTGCTGATGATGACTGCGATGTGTTTGGAGATGAGCTGGTCTGGCACTGGAACACAAGCGGAACACACACGGTCATCTATCACGTAACCGACGATGACGGGGTGCGTGTCAGTGAGATTCTCACCATTGAAGTCCTCAACATCCCACCAATTGTTCGAACGAAGGACATTGTCTGCAACGCCCTTGAAGCGTGTCTATTGGATGCAACAGGAACAATCGACTCCATCAATGATCTTGACCAAATCACGATCGTTTGGGATCTCGACACATCCGTTGACAGCAATGGTGATGGTGTCAAAGACAACGATGCAGACAAAATCGGTAAACAAATCGAGCATATTTTCACCCGTGAGGGATCGTACACAATCCGAGTCATTGCCTGGGACGAAAATCCAGAACGACCCGGAACTCGAGTCATCAATGTTGAGATTGGTGCACCGGAACGTACCATCGTGGAGGAATTGGGCGCTGCCTTCATCGGCGATGAAGCCAATCCTGTTGCTCAACTTTCATTGCTTGCCTTCATGCTTCTTGTCCTCGGCATGATGACCCGCCGTCGACGCTCTGGAAGACAACAACGAGCCATGGATCGGCTTGACCAGCAACAAAACGCAATTTTTAGCGATGAGGAAGTCGGTCTGATGCCGCATGAAATCTCAGCACGTCGAAATCGTCCACAAGATCCGCCCGTTGAACGGGCATTTGATTCGGTCAACGTAGCCCCTACATCGACAACTGGACCTCCCCTTCCAGAAGGCGGATTGCCCGATGGGTGGACGATGGAGCAATGGGAGCACTATGGTCAACAATGGCTCGACTCGCAGGCTGACAATTCCTAAGTACAAGGAAGCAGACATTCAAGCATGGCGAACCGCATTCTGACTTTGCTTGTTTTGTTCCTTTTGGCAGGTTCAACCACTGTACATCTTGTCAGCAACGACAACACGACACTCGACCTGCTGCCATCTGTTGACCATTCATCCGATACATCAAGCTCCACGGATGTTCCCAGTTGGCGCATCGGTGACAAATGGACCTATGAGACGCAATTTGATGTTTCTCAACTACTTGCCCAAGCCAACGTATCTGCAAGCCTCAATACACTGACCGGAGATACTGTTTACGAGATTGATGACATCTTCTTCATCAATGTTGACGGAGTCCAAACGCTTGCGTACAAGATGCTCATAGAGGGGGAATTCTCATCAGGGAACAGCGGCGCCACCCTCGAAAGTGTTAGTGGACGGCTTGACATAGATTATTCTGGCGAAGATATCGTACGCGTTCGAGATCTTGCAATCATCAATTCGGAATTTGAATTGGACGTTAACTTTGCACCATTCAATCTTGGCTTTTTGTCGCAAAATTTGGCCACAATATCCTTCGATACCTATTACGACCCACCCAAGGAAAAATACGATTTCCCAATGAGGACGGGTGATCAATGGTACATGCCGTTTATGTCCGGTACGAGCGTAAGTGGTTCATCTGATTACTTTGACCCTACCGAGTTTGACACCCAAGGAGCTGAAAATACCTCCTGGCAGGTCACCAAAGACGGAATTCCGACAGAAGATGGTCAGAACATCAAGTACGAAGGATGCGATGATTCGTACAAAATCAACGAATGGAACGCCACAGGCGTCAGTGCTGGATTTAATTGGTACTGTCCTGCTGTTCGATTCAACTCTTGGATTCGAATCTCAAACGCTGCTGGTTTCACCATTGACTGGCTCTTGAAAGATTACGAACCTGTTGATTCGTTTGGCGTTGACAAGAGAAAAAATCCAGGTGATCGAAATGTCGACATCGAGGTTGAAACTCAATTTATTGCTACACTACCTGACTCGGAATCAAAGATTTACGCAACCTACTCAGTTGCTCCAAACGGTATACCAGAGGTCAATAAAAACCTCCAGTTGCGTTACGAAATGGCAGGGACACTTGTCAATCCAACTACCAACAGTAGTGGGCAGATCGAAGAGACAATCAACGTTTCAAATGTCGTGGATGACACCATCGCTAGCGATGACTTTAGCAGCAACGGCGTGATTGTCTGGGATCCAGTTCAGGAAATTATTGGCGTCGCTACGGTTGTCATCGACTTGTCTGTTGTAGGTATCGATTTGGTTGCCCAAGAAGACTCAATCATCGTTACGCGAACTCGCAATGGTGAGGTTGCGACCCTCTCAAAATCCATTGGCTACAACGCCTTGCCCGGTGACGAACTCTCCTTCTCTCTACCAGCCCAAAACAGAGGTGTTTTGCCATCTCCTTCAACAGAAATGGAAATTGTTGTACCCGATGGTGATTCAAGCCGACAGGCTGTTCCATCCATCGAGGCGTACAGTGAACAACGCATTGTAATCGACTGGATTGTTCCTGAAGATTCCACCATTGGAAACAAGACATTGACCTTCACCGTTGATCCAGATGAGCTCATTGCGGGGGACGCTAATCGAAGCAACAACCAAGCTACTATTGACGTCTTTATCGGCCGTGCACCAAACGCATCCATTACCATCGACACTGGGAATTACACATTCGAAGACGTCTTCATTGACGCCCGTTCTTCCTTTGACCCTGATGGTGGAGACGTCGAGTGTCGATTTGAAATTGAATCACGTCCAGGTCTTGTTGATGTCATTACGACGCCAACTTGTGCCATCAGTTGGAACTGGTCCGACGACGGTGACTGGGAATTGCGAACTGTCGTAACCGATAATGAACTCGACACAACGGTATTGGTAAGCAACGTCACAATCCTCAACCGAGCACCGTACATCAACCTCAGCCACCCAACGGAAATTGCGGTCGAATCCTCAATAACCATCGATGCCAGTGATAGCGGAGATATCGACACAATATCGCCGTCAGGCCAGCAAGTCAGTGTTTCTTGGCCAGATTTGAACTGTTTTGAAGGATTAACACAACCGACGTGTACTTTTACGCCACTTGAAGAGGGAACGATGCCAATCCGAGCAATTGCAACCGACGATGATGGCGAGGAAACCGAAGTGCTTTCCTCGATTGAAGTTCTGAATGTTGCCCCAACCATTGGCGAAATTGGCGTGTGGATTGCAGGCGTAAATACACCATTCGATGCGAATGGAACATGGGTACTCCAAGAGGACCAAACAGTCATTCTTCGTGCTCAAGGCGATGACACACTCAACGATCGTGATGGACTTATCATCGACTGGAACCTGAGTGATGTTCTCGACAATTTCACTGTATCCACCGATGGTTCAGCCTCCGACGTTTCAACCTCATGGCCAACGTCTGGAGAACACATCATCTCAGTTCGTGCTGTTGACGACGACGGAGCAACCTCTTCCACTTCGCTCGCAAAGGTCACAATTGTCAACGTACCGCCAACCATGACTGCAGAGGCGAATTTCCTCAACGCTGTCAACAAAGGCCTTACGGTTGATGAAGACGACGAAGTGGTCTTTGACGTCGCTGTTGATGATACGGCTTCAGACAAGGATTCACTGGAAGTCTGTTGGGATATCGACGGAACACGTGATGCGGACCTCGATGGCACCTTGAACAATGACTGTGATGTAAGTGGGACTCATTTTGAGTACACATGGGAGACCAGCAACCCTCAGTTCCGAACCGTTACGGCATGGGTGAAGGACGACGATGGTGCCATGGCATCGATTTCGGCTGTTGTCAAAGTTCAGAACGTCCTGCCGGGCGCAGAGATTTCGTTCGCCAACGGATCACTTGACAACCTCGTGAAGGGCGATACGCTCAACCTCTCATCCGATGGGACAACGGACTCAGATTCAGATCTGCTGAACATGCTCTACGTTTGGACATTTGAGTGGAGGGGCGAGAATGACCTTGGTGAAACTGGGCCTGTTGTATCGATAACCGATTTACCGGTTGGCACGTGGAAGATCAACCTCACTGTAACCGATGACGATCTTTCGACGGACACATTTACGCTTACCATCGATGTTGCAGAACCGCCCCCTGAAGGATTCATCGAAGAGTTCAGCGATACATTGGGTGTCTCTAAAACCATGTCGATTGTCATTCTAGGACTCGTTGGTTTGGTGATCATGTTGGCATCGTTCCTGCTCATCACTCGCCGTTCACCGCCAGATTTGGTCGAGACTCCATCGAACAAAGCATGGGATACAACGCCGTTACCAAGTTATGCGCCTTCGGAATTGCCTTCATACGAGCAGCCAGCGCCACAAGCGCCTGTTCAACCAGAGCCGTTTGTTGAACAGCCAGTCGTGAATCAAGGCCCTCCACTCCCAGCCACTGGCCTACCGGCTGGTTGGACCATGGAACAATGGGCGTACTATGGTGAGCAATATCTGGCAGCAAATCAAGCACCTGCACCTACCTATCAACCGACACCTTCAATGACTTCACCATCGAATCAGGATACGAATCTCTCCGACCTACTGGATGATTTGGACTTGTGATAATGATGGGAAATCTATGGCAGTTCTTTGGACTCCCGGACCCAGATGCGGGCGGTGCGGCTCGAGTTGCAGGAGCACCTGCTTCCACGCAAAACAGACAATTGACCAATGAACCTGTTGAAGTAGAAACCCAAATTGTCGAGGAGACGCCTGCATCTCAAATCGACGAAAACATCTCTTTCGAATGGAATGGACCAGTGACACCAGACGGAGAACCATTCCATGATCTCTCACACCATGGAGGACGGGTTATGACTCGACCAACACGAGCGCTTCGGTATGTCAAGCCAGATGAAAAGCATCGTATCCACACGCGAGACATCGCTCAACGAGTGCTTCAAGGGGATACTGTGATTGTTGATCTACGAACATTGGTCCACATGGAATCGCATCAACAGGCCTGTCGACGAGAGTTACGAGTTATGTGTGAGCAAGTAGGTGTTGGCGTCTTTGCTCTGGATTCGGAAGACAAGTTGTTGATGATTCCAGGAGCTGATGTCGTTGTTGATATTGAAAAGCACGAGCTGGGACTTACGCGATTGCTACGCGTAAATTGAGGTGAAACAATGGACCGGCGTCAGCAATTCGCAGGTTCATATCTTGAACTGTTTACATCATCGATGCTGTTCTTCATCGCCTTGACATTCCTCTTGGCGTGGTTGACATTTTTTTCTCCTTACGAATTATTCCAGAACACGGATCGTCTTGAAGTCATGAATTTTGTTCTCATCACGCTTTTCGCATTGGGGCCTGTCATGGCCATCCTCGCAGGTATTGCGTTTGATACGTTGCCGCTTGTGTACAATGTCCCATCTTTTGAACGGACAACAATGCGTCACTTTTTGCAACTCAACGCTCTTGGACAATTGTTCATTCATCTTGGCATCTACATCGGCAATTGGGAAGTATTCATTGAATTCTCAGGAATTGGCATTGTTTTGATGTGCCTTGCTTTACTTACGCTTACGCCATCATCGATCGATATTGTCAAACAAAAAAACAACTCTGGAGAGGTTGGAATCTTCTCGTACTCACCTGGGTTGGTCCTCGTATTCTGCTCGTTGTTCATCGTTGCTTCATGGTTTATGCGTGGAATCGAAGGTATGATTCAAGTTGGTATTGCGTTCATTGTAGGGATTTTCTGCATGATGATGATGTCGACAGTCATGCTCTCACATTTTAATCGCAGGCTAGGTTGGAATACAACAAATCCAAAAACTCTGCCTGTTCGATTTCTCATCCTCATTCTCCTAGGAATTGGCTACGTTGTAGCGAGTTTTTTACGGGCAAGGAATTTGATATCAGAGGATGTCATTGATATCGGATTTGCAATTCTTCTCTTGAACGTATTTTTCATGATGAATCCGCTGAAGGTTTTACGGTTCTCCATAGGCAAATTTGCAAAACCGCATTCTCGATTTGTGTTTGTAGGGTACTCCCTGTTACCCCTGCTCTCACTCGTTTCAATTGCGCCGATTTGGACAGGTCATGAAGGCTTAGCAAATATTCAGCCCTCACATTGGTTATTGATTGTCTATTCATGTTTCTTCGTGGTGTGCGGGTTCGCTATTTACCTTCACGAAGATCACTTGCACTATTCTCCATCGACACGGGTAACACATTGGCATCTGGTTTTGATGTTCCTAGCTTGTGGCGTGCTCATGACATGGTCACTCTATGACGGAGCCGTGCTTTTGGATGGAGAATACTTACCGGTTTACATTTGGGTTGGAACACAAAGTGTTGCGTCCTTCTTGCTCGGCGTCCTGTTCATTCGACACACTGTTTTCCCATCGGACAACTGGCACCGAATGCCGATGTTTTACGACCGACTCATGGAAAGCAACGATTGAACGTCATCCAGCAAGTCGAGAGAAGACTGAGTAAATCCTAGCACTGTCGGTTCTGTTCCTTCAATCAATTGAGCGTACTTCCCCATCATGCCAGCCAAGTCATAGCCACCAGCTTTACCAACCCAAGAGTCTGATTCGATGAGTTCGACCAATGCATCATCAGAGAAGTCCTCGATTTCAACAACTGCGTGTTCGACACTCGAATGCCAGTTCTCCATGGCATGAACCATCGTTGCGGACCATACACGGTGTCGGCGACCACGTAAGCGCAAAAGCATGGCAACTGCTTGCTCTTTCGATGTTGGTTTGCCTAATGCGGCTTGATCGTCATCGGGATCTTCGACAAGCGTATCTGAAACGACCACGACATCGAACTCATCGTTGAATACGACAGCCTTTGCCTTCCGAGAGGCAACTTCCATCACTTGACTGGAGAGAACTTGGCGAGGCACAGATTCATTCACGCCCTTGAGTGCTACTTGTTCGACGTTTGCAAAGCGTTGGCGAAGGATGGTGCCTCGACGTTCGGATGCAGAAGCCAAGAGGATGCGCATAACGGAAACACGTCACATGAACCACATCAGATTTTGCAAACAAATCGGGGGTGAATTTCAAGTGTTGAATCGTATTCCTTCATGTTGAGGCGACACTATGGACATCATGGAACGAATTCCCACACACGTTGAAGGACTCGATGAGAACATGCAAGGTGGAATTCCGAAGGGGCACATCTGCATCGTTGCAGGTGCATCTGGTGCCATGAAATCGAGTGTCACCTTCTCAATGCTTTACAACGCCGTATTGTATGGTGAAACCAGTGGGATTTACGTCACGCTCGAACAAGGAAAGGATTCCTTGCGTGCACACATGTCCAACATGGGTATGAACGTAGACGACCCTCGTGTTCGAAATCGAATTGCTATCATCGATCTCTCTGACCTTCGTGTCCAACTTGACGAACAAGGCATGAGCAACCGTGTTGATTGGATGGGTCAATTGATTAAGCAACTCACAAATTACAGAAAGTCGATTGGTTTTGAACTGCTCGTCTTCGACTCGCTTGGTGCGTTCTTCACGCTCACCAAGATGGAAAACCCACGAGATGAAATTTTCAGACTCTTTGAAGCTGTTCGCCGTCTTGAACTGACCTCGTTCTTCATCTGTGAAATGACGGGGGAAAATCACAAACAATTCGGAGAATATGGCGTCGAAGACTATCTTTCAGACGGAGTTATTCATCTTGTTATGGATCGAAAGGAAGACGATGTTCAACGAAAACTCGGTATCATCAAGATGCGCCACACACGGCATGCATTGGGTTACAAACCATTCAATTGGAAGCAAGAAGAACAACGCTTCACAGTTCTTTGATCATTCAACCGTCACAGATTTCGCAAGGTTGCGAGGACGGTCCACGTCATTATCGAGAGCGAGAGCTGCATGATAGGCAATCAGTTGCGTCGGTAGAACACTCAACAATGGTGTCAACATAGGCATCGTCGAGGGAATTGGGAGACTCACATCCGCAGTCTCAGAGATAGGATCTCCTTCCTCATGAATCAGGATTATTTTTGCACCTCGTGCTTTGCATTCATGGATTGCATTCAGAGTTCGATCCTGAACGCCATCGTTTGGAGCGATGACGACGACGGGTGAATTTTCTTCAATCAATGCGATTGGCCCATGCTTCATTTCACCAGCAGGATAGGCAAGGCACGGAATGTAAGCAATCTCCATCAGTTTGAGAGCCCCTTCAGAAGCAACTGGCGAAGAAATACCTCTTCCCAGAAACAGAACACTCTTTGCCTTCGTAACCAACTCAACAGCTTGCTCGATTGGTCCAGGCTGGTTGAGGTATGTTCGTATCTTTTCAGGGAGAGTACGCATTTCTCGAATGATTGATTTTCCCTTGGTCTTTGAAAGATGACGGCTTCGACCGAGTTGTAGAGCGAACAAGGCAAGGGCTCCGACCATGTTCGTGAACGCCTTTGTTGAGGCAACGGATTGTTCTGGTCCAGAGTGGATGTAGACGCCTTTACCACATTGCCTTGCAATGCTCGAACCAACAACGTTCACAACGCCATAAACATCCGCTCCCTTTCGTTGGATTTCCTTGACCGCTGAGAGCGTGTCGGCTGTTTCTCCTGATTGAGATATCGCCAAATGGAGTGCTTTTGGATTGATGACTGGGTCGTTGGCATTGAATTCGCTTGCAACATGAGAAACTGCAGGGATTCTTGCCCACTGTTCAATCAGGATCTGACCAATCTGAGCAGCATGCAAAGCCGTACCACATCCAATCAAACGGACGTGAGGGAGTTGTGCAAGTTCCTGAGGTTGTACCTGTAGACCACCGAGTACTGATGTCCCCTCACCATGACGTAATCGACCCGAAATACAATGCTGCAAAGACTGAGATTGTTCATGGATTTCCTTGAGCATGAAGTGAGGATACTCTCCTAATTCGCTCTCGCCCCACTCTTCTTCCAACTGGAGAAGGTGAGATTCAACCTCTTGGCCATCCGTTTGCATGACTTGGAAATCGTGCGCATCAAGCTTTGCGATTTGTCCATCTTCGAGTGCTACCAGTTGATTGGTGTGTTCTCGAATTGCATGGGGGTCACTTGAAATGAACATCTCGTCCTTTCCTCGGCCAATGATGAGAGGTGAACCATTCCGAGCGCAGAGAACATAGTCGTATTCCTGAAACAGGACGCAAACTCCCCACGTCCCTCTGGCCATTGAGAGAACACTCTGAAGTGCTTCAAGCGGCTCTTTGCCCTCTTCCAGAGCCATCGCAATGTAGTGACAAAACACCTCAGAATCGGTTTCCGAGTTGAGTTGAACACCTGCCCGATTGAGACGATTACGAAGAGCGTCGGAATTCTGTAGAATACCATTGTGTACGATCGCAACTTTTCCATCATTGCTGAGATGAGGGTGGGCGTTTTCTTTCGTAACTCCACCATGTGTTGCCCAACGTGTGTGAGCAATGCCCACCGAGCCTTTGAAGTCAGGCAACGATGTAGCCATCTCGGAAATTTTCCCGATGTCCTTGTAGGATTGCAGTTGCCCATTCTTGACAACCATGCCACTCGAGTCATAGCCTCGATATTCAAGACGTAACAATCCTTTGACGAGCAAGGATGAAGCATTACGGTGACCGATGTAGCCAAAGATTCCACACATTGTATCACTTCAGAGATTGAATCTTTCTGAGCAGATTGGACACGTGACTTGAGCCCGCATCAAATCGGTTACTGGGAAATTAGCGCTGCATGAAGGGCACACCGCCTGACGACGAAGAGGAGGCAAATCTGCCAACGGCGGTAGCGCAAGTGGTTCGAGTTCTGCTACAGGCAGAGGTGGTAATGCTTCCGCAACTGGCACTTCCGGTAAGGGTGTTGGAATCGGCAATGGAGGCAGTCCTTTGGAAACAATCTCTGCAATCTCACGATCTTGTTTCCTTTTCATGCGACGATTCAAGCGTGCATTCCCTTCGCCAGCAATGCTCTTGGCTTCAAGTTCTTCTGCAAGCGTGGGTTCTTCCATCTCGACCTGTACAGGAGGCGTTATTGGAACGCTAGCAACCAACTCTTCCTCTTGTTCATCCTCTTCAACTTGGACAAGGATGGCAACTTCATCTTCCTCAGCGATCGCTGCATCAACAACATCATCCTTCTTCCTACCAGAACGAAGGGAGATAACGACGAGAACAAACAGAAGAAACAGAACCGAGACAATGCCGAATAAAATTCTCATCTTCATTTCGTCCGAACCCGGGAGAGGTTCCAACAATTGTTCGAGCAGCGACTTCGGTTCGGTTGGTTCTTGTGCCTCATCCATCAAGAATTTCTGCATCGAGAAGCGACCTGTTGGCGAAACGGTAAACAAGATAGCATCCTGATTGTTCATGCTGTAGCCAAGCAAACTCTTCTTTTCAGAAACAATGTTTGCTAATCCAACGACTGGAGCGTCGCCAGAGGGCGTATCCTTTGTAGTTAGGATACCGTAACGTGAAACCTCACCAAGGACAGTGATCTCGTTGTATACGACTTCAACAACATCTTGACGTTGATTGAAAATGAGCGTGGTAGACCCAGGCGCAGGAGTTACGACTGGTTCCTCGCTCCAATCACCTTCTGTAGCAAGGACAGCAATGTTCGTGTCTTTACCAGAGCCTTCAATCCATCCTGCAAAGAAGAACTTGTTTTCATCGGTGGAAACAATCCCAAGTTGTGCGGAATGAGCCTCATCACCAATGGATGCTTGATAGTCCCACTGTGTCAATTCAAGGTCACCTCGCGTGTACATCAGACCGGTTCGCTCGACACCAGTCACATCATCACGGAGTTCTTGGAATAGAATGTGCAAGACGCCTTCGTCGAGCAATGTTGCGAGTTGATCACCATCATCAGGATGGATATCGATAATAGGCACATGCGTCTTCATGCTCGTCCAATTCTCGCCAACATCTGGTGTGGATGAATGGATGCTGAAGATCGATGTCAGATCGGACCAGGAACCACCTGTTGAGAGATTCCTGAAGTATCCTGATAGAACGACGGTTTCGTCTTCTTGGGCCAAATCGAGGCCCCAATATTGACCTTCTGAAATTTTCAGAGGCGTGAGGTGATGATGAACAGGTAACATTTGGCCTGTCGCTGAAAATGAAGTCATAGCAATATCGTTGAGGAAGTAACCTTGCTGCGATTGGGTACGGCTCGTCCAAACAGCGTGGACGAGACCATCATTACGAACCATGACATCGATTTCTCCACCCCAGTTTGTATCAACGATTGTGTCTGTCAATAGCTGGAGGTCTTTGCTGATGGAACGAACATGAAGTTCACCATCGATGGTTGTGAACAAAAGTGTTGAGGATTCAATACCTGCAAACGCAACTGGGTATTCTGTATCGGAAAGGGAGAGCGTCGAGCTGCCTTGGCCCGAGGCGACATCACTGACAACCACGGTAAACGTGTGCTGGCTGAATTCGCTCTCAACACCATCACCGGTGAGAGTGGCCTTGTACAGAACTGCCCCAATCTGGTCACTCATATGTCGGAACGTGACCACTTGAGATCCCGATTCAGTGGTGGCGCCCGGAATGAAACTCACTCGTTCCTCGTCAATGCTCTGCCAACCTGCATCCGGAACCCAATACTCCAGCACCATATCCAACGATACAGCATTCGATTGACCGAGGTTATCCACTCGTATGTTTATCTGATAATCCTCATCGGCAAGGGGTATGTTCGGGATTGTTGTTACCGAACCTGGGAGGAATCTGAGAACGGGTTGATTTGGACGTTCGAGAATCTCGAATGGGAAGGTGAGCGTATTGTCATCTGGCTCCAAATCGCCTTGGACATTGTTCGGGTCGAGTTCAAGCATCACATCATGCAAACCAGCAATGCTTGCCTGCCAATACAATGTAACAGAAACAGATTCTCCTTTTTCCAAGGATGGGATGAGACCTTGCGAGGGGTAGACCTCAGAATCCTCTCCTGGTGCTGTGAGTCGAACGAAAATGTCTGTAGCGTCTTTGTCACCAGCATTGTACACATCAAACTTGACTTCGAGTAAACTTCCTGCATACGCTGTTTCTGCTGGTAATTTTTGGTCAAAAATCTCGACCTCTCCTTGGAAACGCAATGAAGGAGCCGGTTCGACATTGTCGATCGTGTAGCTTCTTGATGCAATAGGACTGATGTATCCAGTCTTGTTGACCATTCGAATGAAAAACTCTCGATATCCATCATCAACTTCCGTTGAATCCCAATTGAACGACCATGAATCACTACCATCCTGACCTGGACCATCGTGTTTTGTTAGGGTTGTACCGGTCTTCCAGTCGCCGTCATCGATTTTGTACTCTATTCGATCGTGTTCGACGCCTTCGACATCGCCTGTAACCTCAACCGTGCCAGACAAAACATTCCGGGAGATTGGTGTTTCAAGCGTTAAACTTGTTCTCGACAGTTGGAAATGACGAATTGCAAGGGTCGATTCGTTTTCATCTGCATCCTTAGCAACCGCATAAATGAGGATCATTTCATCGTCGGATGCAACCCAGGAGTCTTGCAGTTCAAAATCATAAAACCAGTAATCCATGCTGCCATTGACAACTGTCCAATCGAGTAGCGTCCGAGGTGGCTTGTCGTTCTTACCGTCTCTTGGATTGTCATCGCGGAATGTGAAACGCTGCTCAATTTTTATCTCGACTCGGTCGTATGCGACCTCTGTTGTATTCACATCTCCAGAAATACGCGTAACTGAATCAGACATGACCCATGTGCCATTCACTGGGAATGAGACATTGACATCGCTTGTGCTTGCACGAAGCCCATTATCACAAATTTGACCTTTAGCGAAAGCAATGGCACAAGAGGCATCGATAATGCCATGTCCAAAGGTCTCGTTCCATCGCGAGATCGACTCGTCAGCAGGTTCACCCCTCGGTTCAGAGGACTTCTGAATGACATCCTTGACTTCCTCTGGTGTGAGGGACGGTTCAGCCTCCAAGAGGAGGGCTATCACGCCCGAGGCAATCGGAGTCGCCATGCTCGTACCAGATTTTGAGTCGTATTGGTTGTCGGCCAGCGTTGCAGGCGTGCCTGGCAATCCAAACGATGCAGCATAAGTTGCAGAGATAATGTTCGAACCGTACGAGGTCACATCCGGTTTTTGCTCATCGGTATCATCACCATCATTATCAGACAATCTCGGACCATAATTTGAGAAATCCGACATGACATCGTCCGTTCGGAGAACAGTGTTTCGGTCATCGACGGAACCAACAGTTATCGCACCGTCTGCACTGCCCGGCGAAGGAACTCGGTTTGTTCCATCGTTTCCAATAGCGACAACACAGACAATGCCCACTGCAGTTGCCTGGTTGACAAGATTCGATTCTGCACTGGTTCCATTGTCACCAGGGTCGTTTGGTAACAGTGGCCCTCCACCAAGAGAACCGTACGACATGGATGCAATTTGAATTCCAGAGTACGTTGAATTCACACCCCAGTCAGTGTTGACGTTGTTGATCATCCACTGGAGCCCACGAAGGCTGAACTGTGAATTCGTACCACCACCGTCGGTCAGGACCTTGATGTCGATGAGCCCTGCACCCGGTGCAGTCCCCATGTGGACCCTCGAGGCATCACCCGTGCCAAGTGCAGAACCAGCAACGTGGGTACCGTGACCATTACCATCATCAGGGTCAGTGCCTCCTGATTCATCTGGCGTCTGAGCTGTCGCATCGTACCCAGCAATCCATTTTCTATCGGAGTAGGAATTCGGGTCGGCGTCTGGAGTGTCATCAACATCATCGAAATCGTTGAGTGAGCGATGCTCATTGTCCACGCCTGTGTCAAGCACAGCAATTGTGACGCCAGTGCCATAGTAACCTTGTTCATGTGCGGTGAAGGAGTAATTCCCGGATGGTCGGGCAGTTGCTGCTCGAGATGCAACATCGTTGCTCGGCACCATGACATTTTGCATCTCAATGACAACAACGCCGTTGAGGTGGTAAATGTCCATCAATGCGGAGACGGGTACCTTGTCGACGGCGATAGCATCGATGCTGCGAATGGTTTCAAAGAAAGCACCTTGGTCTTGCCCAACCCATCCATGGCCCTCAAGCGTGGAGCGAAGCTTGTCCTCTTCTACATCGGTTGGATTCCACGCGTAGTCAACAACGATGGCCACTGTTTTTCGTCCATCGGGCCCGATAATGGCTGTGGGCGACATGGAATCAAGCCCGCTCATGACTCGCTGGAGACGATCGTCCATTCCGTTCCAATCAAGATCGGGCCCATACGCTTGCCACCAACCGTATTCCATGTTGGCCATACGGCCATCTCTCTCGAGCATTCTCAACGGACGGTCACAAAGTTCCTCCCCACACATGAGTGGTGGCAAACCTTCGACCAGAATTGGCGGCGCGTGTGTTGGTTCTTGGACCTCAGGGAGTGTTTGAATCGCCTGAACTTGGGATGCCATCGGCAACAAAAGCATGAGCAAAACCAAGAACAATGCCTGCCTTGGATTTGAGTGATGACACCATCCGCGCATAATCGCCATACCTAACCACAAATCGATATATTTTGATGGTATCGCTCCAACGTGTGTTGATTGGCCCTGATTATCCATGCTTTGGCCATGACAAGTGCTTCGGTTCTTTCGAGCACTGGAGTTGGGGCCCTGTACGGCGTTCGACCATGCCTAATGAGGCGAGGCAAACAGGGCAGTCGCCAGCCTCGGCAATGTGCTCCATCCACGCAATCCGCGTTTCCGCTTCATCTCCAGCTTCCTTCAATTTTCGAAGTGGCTCGCGTAGGTTCTTCGGAACGTCAAGTCCGAGTTCTGTCCATGGGTCGTCGATGTCAGATACATCAACCATGGTTGATTTGATCTGGTCAAATCCGGCTCTTGAATTTCCGAATCCTTTCGGCCCTCCATCGACAATACCCAATGGGTATGGCCCGCCTCTGGCCACCAATGGAAGCAGGGCATAAGCAGCGACAAATCCTCCAATGTGCGCCATGTGGGCAACGGTGGAGTAACCTCCGAGGCCAACCGTGTTGAACGCTCGTACCAACTCAAATCCAAAATAGAACAAGGCAATGATGGTCACCGGCCAAGGCCGAATCAAAATGAGAGGGAACGGAATTTCATCACGAGGCCAGCCAGAGAGGTATGCTCCGAGCAGACCATATGCAGCTCCTGAAGCACCCCATGAAGGTGTTCCTGAATTACTGTTGAAAAGGGCCCAAGCAATCGAACCCCCGAGCAATCCTGTCACGTAGACGATTGTGAAGCGTTTGGTCCCCAATCGTTGTTCAAGTGGAATGCCAACCAATGCAATGACCAACACATTGCCTAGCACGTGCGTCACATCGCTCATGCTGTGGAGAAAGCCCGCAGTAAACAACGTCGGATAGTAGACCACGGAATCCAATCGCTCTGGAATCAGCCAAAAATCAAACCACACGAATCGAAACTCAAGACCGTATGAAGCCATAACTACAAACGCATACTGGACGATGTAACCCAGCAGCAATCCTACGGAAATCCCCAGTGCAATTGGCGTCTTGTTTCGGATAGAGTACGCAATAGGAGAGACAACTGCGAGAATCCACACACCCAGAATGATCCATTCAGAGGCTCCAAATGTTGTAAGATACAACTGCCCCATGCATCTCCGACCATTTGCTCGACTATGGGTCTTGTCCTGTCGTAGCATTCATTCATGTGTGTGTTTTGGATTGGTACATGAGCCAAGTGCTGTTGTCTCTGAACGGCGTTTCAGTTCGCCGTGGCTCATCACTCGTACTCAGTGATGTGAGCCTTGACGTCACAAGCGGACAACTCATCCTCTTAAAGGACAAAAACGGAGCAGGAAAGTCGACCATAATTGAGGTTGCAGCCGGTCTTTTACCTCTCGAAGTAGGAGAAGTCCTCCACAATGGAGAGATTCTCATCGATGCATCTGGGAGGTCGAAACGACCCAAATCCGCCTTTGGATTAACGTTGCAATCCGATGGATGCGTTGGAAGCCTACGTGTCGAAGAACATCTTCTCAACGCCCTTGACCTCGCAGGAGGACGTCTTGACGTCGATCGATGGCTCGAACGCTACAATCTGGCCCATCGAAAGCACGATTTAATCGCGCACTTGTCAGGCGGCCAACGTCGCAAAGTAGCCATGCTCGCCGGAATGTTGCCTGGATTTGTAGGTCAAACACCCCGTATTTTGTTGTTGGATGAGCCAGCGGCAGGACTTGATGCAGCATCACGCACCTTACTGGTCGAGGATTTGCATGAACTTCGAAATCGAGGAAACGCTATTGTCCTTGCAAGTCATCACACAGATTTCACGGCTTGTGCGACACATCTTCTCACAGGGAATACGATGGAAACGAACGAAGCTTTCGTGGAATCGAACGGAGTAAAGGACGACAGGAACGCATCATCACACAGAAACAACCCAGCGTTCCGAACTGGATTTTTGCTCAATCAACGCACGTTGTCTACTGTCGCTAGCAATGGCATAGCCGGATTCCTCACCCTTGGGATTCTCCTTGCACTCTTCGATGCTTCAGCGGTTGATTCCTCCTTAATGCAAGCATCTGGATTGTTCCTCAGTGCCGCTTTCGCAGCTGGCCTCGTTGGCGACAACATGGTCTCAATGTTGCATGAACACAGAGCACTGGATTGGTGGAAAGCCCATCGTCAAGGTATTCCAAACTCATACATCCACGGTCTCATCCTTGGTTCAGGATTGACTGCGTTGACCCAATTAGGGTTTGATGCTGACGTTTCATGGCCTCTCGTTGCCATTGGCGGATTGCTGACCACCTCAACCATGCTCTTGGTGCGATGGATGGATCTCGCTACATCTCGACTTGCACGACCTCGTGCTGCATTTACCCGGATTCTGACACCGATTCTGATTCTACCATTTGCCCTGCTTGTTCAATGGATAACCGATTCTGGCCTGTTGTAAATGCAATTATTGAAAGCAAAAGGTTCGGTGGAATAAACATGACCAAGCGATTGGCAGAGGTGATTCTTTTGCTTGGATTCATCGGAATTGGCATGACCCTCGGGCTTGCCTTTCTCAAAGCACCGAGTGTTTCCCTCAAGGCTTTTGAATCACCAGAAGCTCAACGGATTTTCTACTGGCACGTTCCCGCAGCATGGTCTGCATTCATCGCTTTTGGATTCCTTTTCGTAGGTTCTGCATTGTGGTTTTTCAAACGTTCCGACCTCGGTTGGAAGATGCATGTCGCAGGTGCACAAGCCGGACTTGCTACAGGTTTGATGACCGTATGGAGCGGTATGGTCTGGGGTTCTGCAGAGTGGGGTGTCCCCTGGGATTGGACAGACGTTCGATTGAATACATTTGGACTCCTCACATTCCTTGCAATGTTCCTAGTTTTGGGTAGGCAAGCTCAAATCGATGGGGTGGAAACGAGAGATACCTTTTCCACCTTTGGTCTGTTTGGATTCATACTCGTTCCAGTCACGTACGTTGCCACGCGGTTATGGCAAATTCGTCACCCTGGTCCAGTGATTGGTGGCGGGGAAAGTGGAAGCCTCAATGAGGAAATGTTCCTCATCCTCATGCTGGGTGCGATTTCGTTTACGGTTTTCATCTTCGGTCATGTTCTGATGAGCATGCGAATCACATCGCTCGAGCAACGATTGGAAAGGATTCAAGAAGCAAAGGATGAGGTGTAAACATGGACGAAGGAATGACCTATCTTGCTGTGGCATATCTCGGCATGCTCGCTGCCATCGGCCTTTGGACGTGGACAGTTTTTGCACGTAGCAACGACCTTGAGAAGCGGATTGAAGCGGTTGAACGAAGTTTCAAGACGGCCGACCATGAACAGGAGTGAGTTCATTGAGTCGTGGACTAGGTGGAGATTTTTGCCTCGTGTGCGGCAACGAGCCACCTCTGTTCACCGACAAAATGTGTGAAGCATGCACACGCAAGCGAACCAAACTTGCTATTGTCCCCGAGAACACGAATTT
Organism: Thermoplasmatota archaeon; assembly: GCA_036158745.1. Taxonomy (GTDB): domain Archaea; phylum Thermoplasmatota; class Poseidoniia; order Poseidoniales; family Poseidoniaceae; genus MGIIa-L2. The sequence goes on along the minus strand of JAYYFM010000001.1, from coordinate 6,288 downwards.
TACGCAATGTGCTCGCTGTGGACTGATCGATATTCAAGGCCGTTGGGTCAACATCCCAGAGGATACGTTGTGGGACGAGTTGATTCAGCGCAACGTTTCGTTCCACGAACGAGCTGAAGAAATCGGTTTGGGATTCGAACCTCGGACGGTTTCAGATCGACACACGTTGCTCCACATGCAGATAGAGGGCGTCATCGACGATCTCTTGTACACTGAAGAGCACACCATGAGAGCCCGCCGTTCAAACGGTGTGTGTTTGACGTGCACACGGCGAGCTGGAAATTATTTCGAGGCGACTGTTCAACTTCGCTCAACCGGTCGCAGACTGGAAGAAAGCGAACTCAACAATCTTCGAGCGAGTCTTGACGATGTTATCGAACAACTCAGCGATGATCCAATGTTTTTCATCACCAATGAAGGCCCAGTAACGGGTGGGTACGATGTTGTCATGGGTTCGAAAGGACTTGCCCGTGCATGGGGCCGCCATTTGATTGAGAACTGGGGCGGGCAAGTCACAGAAACGAATTCGACGGTGGGACGAAAAGATGGTGTCGATGTGACACGACTGACGCTTCTCTATCGAAAACCCGGTTACGACCTCGGTGACGTTGTTCGTTGGCGAGGCGATTTGTGGCGGCCGAGTTCTTGGAGCAAGGATGGCGCCATTATGGAGCGTATTTCTCGCCAAGAACGCACAGGTGCAACATGGAGAGACCTTGATGGCGTGAAAGTATTGTCGCAAATGAACGACCACATGGTCGTGGATATTCTCAATCGTGATGATTCTGCAGCCGAATTCCTAGACCCAAATACATGGCAAATGACCTCCGTTCGTCTTCCATGGGACTACGATGGTGCCTCTCAATTACGTCTTGCTCGAGTTGATGGCGAATTCATCGCCTTGCACGATATGGCGCTTGACCACTCGAATTGATAGGAGCCCATATGAAGGTCGAACCTTCCATAGAACCATGGCCGATGAGACGCTCAGCATCGACGACTTGTCTCAACAATTGGATTCTGAAGGTATGATTGGATTTACCCAGTCGTTTGTTTCTGATCTTGAACGTGGCTTCTCGGCAGTTGATGAGAAACATCTTCCATGGCTTCAACAACTCAAATCCAATGATTGGAATGGCGTACTCTGCTTCGGAATGGGTGGCTCGGCTGCTGGGGGTGATTTCTTGGCACGGATTGCTGATGCTTCAGGTTCAAAGCCGTTCATTGTTCACAGGGGTTACCAATTGCCATCGTGGTGGACGCCTGACTGGTTGATTCTGGCCACTTCCCACAGTGGAAACACCGAAGAAACGATTGCCGCAACGGAGTCGGCTCTCAAACAAGGCGCTACCGTCATCGTCATCGCAACAGGCGGTGTTCTCGCAGGACTTTGCGAGTTGCATGAGAACTGTCATCTCATTCCATCGATTGGTGGGCAACCTCCACGTACCGCCTTTGGCCACTTGTTTTCACGTCAACTCGCATTGATGGAACATCTGGGATTGATTCCTCCACAAGCGGACGATGAGCGAGAAGCCATGCTCGTTCGTTTGGAGTATGCTTGTCAAGCAAATGATTTCCGTAATGCATCTGGCGCCCCATTGCTCGACTTGGCGATGGCTCTTCGAGAACATCCGATTGCATTGCTTGGACCAACGGAAATGCAACCAGCCTTGGTGCGATGCAAGAATCAGTTGAATGAAAATTCAGGACGTTTCGCTCGAATTGGAGTTGTTCCCGAAATGAACCACAACGAAATTGTGGCGTGGGGAGGCGTCTCGGATGATGCCGATCCTGCTCGAGAAGATCAGGCCATACTGATTCTGACATGGGATGGAATGCATCCACGCGTACGCCGTCGAGTCGATTGGATGATTGAACATACACCCACGGATTTTGCATGGAGAATTCACGGAGAGGGAACCTCATTGTTGGAAGTCCTTCTTCATCACTGCATCGTCATGGATTGGCTCACCATCGCTCTTGCATTGCTTCATGGCAAAGATCCAGCTGCCATTCGTCCCATACAAGCTCTGAAAGGGTATCTTGCTGATGATGCGTCAATAGAGTAGCCCGAGGATGTTCCGAGGGTCAGGATAACGCTTGAGAGCATCATCGCGATGTTCAGGAGAGACAACGCCTTGCAAATCTGGTTCTGTCGGTTCAACCAGAGACAACTGTATGTGGACGTGCGGAGGCCAACCTCCGTTTTCGTATTCTTCACCCATCTTCCCAATCGCATCACCTTTCGAGATGGGTGCGCCTGCAACCAATCCGTTCAACGATTCACGTGATAAGTGACCGTGAAGAACCCAAATGCTTTGCTGTTCACCATCAATCTCGATTGAGTGTTCTGTGATGATGGTCGGACCGTAGGATCCATCCTCATCGTTGTCTGCAAAACTGTGAATCCTTCCATCCTCAAACGCAAAAATTGGTGTTTGCGCTGGACCGCCAATGTCCAGGCCAACGTGAATGGTCCGTTCACCTCCAAACAAGTCTTGTGTGTACATTCCTCGACGGTCTTCATCGTATCGTCCGACCGTGTATTCGAACTGTTGATTCCACGTCGTTTGTGGTTTCTGAAGATTAAGCACCCAGTATTCATCTGGAAGAAGAACGATTGGATGGAACGTATTCTTTCCACTGCCTGCTCGGTCTGGACAACCCCACATGGACGAAAGAAGAGATTCACCTCTAAGAGTTCATGCATGAACTTGATGTGATGCTTGAACCAGCGGTAAAGCATGTGGGAGGTTGTGCTGGCAATTCTCCTACCTACCATTGCTCCAGGACTTGCCTTGTTGCGTATCCTCGATGCTTCTGCGGATACCTTCCGAAAGGCATTGTTGTGTTTCCCAATCGGGCTTTTAGCCATGTATGGAACATCAGGTTTGTTGTTTGTCATTCAAGCATGGAGCGTTACGAATTTGACCATTTCACTTGTTCTTCTCAACGCTTTATCAATTGCTTTTTTGTTCCGCAAAGTACACGTCGAACGAACCACATACACGCAATGGCAAAAGATGGAAGCTGCAATTCATGGCCTCGTTCTGAGTGAATCCGAGCCTGAAATTGAACAGGAAGTTGCTGCTCAGCAATGGTTCCAAAGCAACCGAAACCCGTTGCTGCAGATTTCGGCGGGATGCTTTTGTCTCCTTACACTGGTCCCAATCATCATGTTTGATCGCCCATTTGGTGTTGATTGGATTGGATTCAGCACACTTGCAAGCCATGTCGCCCAGTCAGGCACGTTCGAGGTTCCATCACCCAATGCGGGGTTGTGGACATATCCACCTGCGTTTCCCACAATTCTCGCTTGGATTGTCAGTGTGACAGGATCATCGATTGAACAATCCATTCTCGTTTTGGGCCATCTTTCCCTCTTTGCCCTCCTCCTCGGGGTTTGGGGAAGCATGGATCGGCTCGGCGCAGGTGCCTCAAGCGTTCTAGCCATGGGTTCATCCTTCGCATTGTTTGCAAAAGTGTTCGATTCGGGCTACCCTACCGTAGCGAGTCAATTGGGATTGATCGTTGGATTGATGATTGTCCTACGACCAATTCAACAATCACTCAGGTATCATCTGCTCGCTTTTGTATTCCTCTCAATTTGCACCGTACTCATCCACCCTACTGGAGCGATCTACCTCGCTGCGTTGCTTGTTGCCAGCCTCCTTTCTCGTGATCGATTGTCCGATGATGAACAATCTCAACAAAAGCCAATCTTCCTTACATCGATTCTAATTGTGACCTCGATGTTCATCATCGCCCTCATCTATTTCGCACCACGCATGCTGAGTGAGCCAGTCTTTGCAGAATATGGATGGCAAGGTGGAAAACCTATGCTCATGTTCAATGGACCGCTGATGTTTTTCGCAACTGTAGCGATTTTCATGGGACGTAAGAGTCTTGAAATCCGACTGCTCTCTCTCTGGTTCCTAGCATTATGGCTTCTTTCATTCGTACATCTCATCGAAGGGTTGGCAAACATCCAGGTTCTCAGCCTCCTTTCGTACACGCTCTATTCGATGGCATTGCACGCCTACCATGTCCCCCTTGCAGTGATTGTAGGGTTACTTGCGAGTCGATCGACCTCGTTGACAACCGTCGACGACCAAAAAGCATGGTTCGGATTGGAAATGGATCCGTTCATTCGACCATTGTACAGCACGATTTTCCTCGTCATGCTCGTCATCGGATCGATGATGAGCGTTGGTTTGTTGACCAACCTGTCAACGCATGATGAACTTCATGCAACAACATCGGGCGATGCTGAACTTCGAACGTATCTGATGAATCATCCACCCGACATGTTCGTGTATTCCGAAAACGTTCACTGGGGACACAGTTACGCCTTCGATGCATCAATTCGGACCACAAGCATCCCAACACTCGGCCTTCTGACATTGGATGAATCCATACAGGGCGCGGCAACAACGGCCATTCATATGGATGACATCGAAACCTTGAATCTACTGGGCATTGGTTACGCAGTTTCAAGCCCTATCGGAACGATTGCGTTGACTTTGGGCCCATCACCCTATTGGAGCATGGAGCAGGATTTTTTTGGAGCACGATATTGGAAACTTTGGAATGAACCATCACCATCCAGAGTTACCTCCGTTGTCGCACTCAGCCAAGATACGTGCATCTCAATGAAGGGATGTACACTGGAGGATGATCCTTGGCGCAACCACCGTTTCAATGATCCCCTCGAGCGAGGTGATAAACGGATTCTCCTGAATGAAAAAGGAACCTTTCTTTGGAATGAAGTCGTGAATCAAACGAGTCTGCAGGGATTGTACAAAGTCTGTCTTGTGTACGAACAAATTGGTTCGTTTGAAGACTATTCGATCAGGTTCAATGATCAATCCTTGAGCTTAGAGAAGTCAGGAGGTTGGAACATGGCGTGTCACAATGTCCAAGTCGATCAGCGACTTCATGTTGAATTCGAATTGAGTTCGGATGGTTCATCTTGGATCAACCCTCTCGGATTTTCTGGAAGAAGTTCACAAATCGTTGATTCAACTGGCTTACGGATTCATCATTTGGAATTGAATCGAGTAAATCCTGCGAAGGCATGAAAAGCATCCTTCTGTAAGAAACAAACGTGAAACGTTTGATGATTCTCCTTCCTGTCCTCAATGAGGCAGATGGATTACGTGCGGTGTTGAAAACCATACCTCACGCATCGCTTGAAGAAGAGGGTTGGCAACCCGATATCGTGATTGTTGATGGGAAGAGTACGGATTCATCCCAACAAGTTGGTACTGAGAGTGGTTGTGTCGTCTTAGTCCAACCTTCAAAGGGCAAGGGAGAAGCAGTGAGACTGGGATTCACCTATGCCCTCCAGCATCACTACGATGCTGTCGTCATGTTTGATGCAGACCGAACCTACAATCCGAGGGATATACTGAGGATGCTTGCGAAACTTGAAACTGGAATGGTCGTTGTGGGAAATCGATTGAATCGCCATTTAGCCAGTGACGCCATGTCGCCGGTCAATTGGATTGGAAATCATCTTCTTACGTGGTCTGCAGTCATCCTTCACGGCGTTGAAATCCATGATGTTTGCAGCGGCTTTTGGCTCTTTGATCGAGAAGCTTTGGTGCAGATGAACCTAAACAGCATGGATTTCGAGATCGAGGCCGAGATGTATGCGCAATGCGCCATCACTGGAATCCCGCTCACCAACGTGCCAATATCCTACAGTGCCCGAGTTGGTGAGGCAAAGTTGGGTTCTCTACGAGACGGTTCATCGATTCTAAGAAAACTCCTCGTACGCAAATTGTTCCCACTTCCTGTCGAAGAAGAGTTAGGTCAAGGAAAATTAGCGTTTGAATCCAATGACTGATTCAAGAGGAATCAACCCATAATTGTGTGAATCGGTTGAGGCGGTTGGATCTGGATTATCTCCTTCGACAAAAAGGCCATTTTCTTCGATACGCTTCAATCGCTTGATGCACATTCTTGAGGTATCGCGTGGATCAGGGAATACGACGATATCTCCTGGTTGCAGATGTTGATCGTTTAGGACATTCACATCGATGGTTTCTCCATCTTTGAGTGTCGGCCACATGCTGTCGCCGTTCACGACCACAGCCATTGATTCCAATGAATCGCCTCAACTTGCACGGACCCAAGAGACGTCTCGTCCCTTGGTTGCCCAGAACATGTTGTGAATCGCCTCAACGGCATCCATCAACTCTTGTGCGTGTTGTTCAGAGACTTCGACCTTGCACGCAGAGCAAAGTTTTGCAGCCATCCAGAATGTTGTGTGAAGATCTG